>JBEQAC010000152.1:0-7909 GCA_041640535.1 Bacillaceae bacterium | reverse complement strand
AAGTGAAAGATGGAGATCTTCTAGTTGGTAAGGTTACCCCTAAAGGTGTGACTGAATTAACAGCAGAAGAAAGACTTTTACACGCAATTTTCGGTGAAAAAGCTCGTGAAGTTCGCGATACATCTCTACGAGTGCCACACGGTGGTGGAGGAATTGTCCTCGATGTGAAGGTATTCAACCGTGAAGATGGTGACGAGTTACCTCCAGGCGTGAATCAATTAGTTCGTGCATATATCGTTCAAAAGCGTAAAATCTCTGAAGGAGATAAAATGGCGGGACGACATGGTAATAAAGGGGTTATCTCTAGAATTCTTCCTGAAGAAGATATGCCTTATTTACCAGACGGCACACCGATTGATATCATGTTAAACCCACTAGGGGTTCCTTCTCGTATGAATATTGGGCAGGTACTAGAGCTTCACTTAGGAATGGCTGCTAGACAACTTGGAATTCATGTAGCATCACCTGTATTTGATGGTGCTCGCGAGGAAGATGTTTGGGGCACATTGCAGGAAGCTGGAATGTCTAGTGATGCAAAAACGGTTCTTTATGATGGAAGAACGGGTGAGCCATTTGATAATCGTGTATCTGTAGGTGTCATGTACATGATTAAGCTTGCTCACATGGTAGACGACAAGCTTCATGCTCGTTCTACAGGACCATACTCATTAGTTACGCAACAGCCATTGGGCGGTAAGGCTCAATTTGGTGGGCAGCGCTTTGGTGAGATGGAGGTATGGGCACTTGAAGCATATGGTGCAGCGTATACCCTTCAAGAAATCCTTACTGTTAAATCAGATGATGTTGTTGGTCGTGTGAAAACATATGAGGCGATTGTGAAAGGTGAAAATGTGCCTGAACCAGGTGTACCTGAATCATTTAAAGTTTTAATGAAAGAACTTCAATCTCTTGGTATGGATGTTAAGATTCTTTCTGAGGATGAAAAAGAGATCGAAATGCGTGATATAGAAGATGATGAAGATCCAAATCAAGCAGAAGGCATTGCGCTAGAGAATGAACCGATTGAAGAAGATGAAGTTCTAAGAGATACAGTAACAAAAGAGTAATAAAAAACTATGACCTTTATTAGGCGATTTGGGTAAAACCCGGAGATCAAAAGGGAGGTAGGCCCCTTGCTAGATGTCAATAATTTTGAATATATGAATATTGGACTCGCTTCACCTGATAAAATCCGTTCTTGGTCTTTTGGTGAAGTGAAAAAACCAGAAACAATTAACTATCGTACATTAAAGCCTGAAAAGGACGGTTTATTCTGTGAACGTATTTTCGGTCCGACAAAGGACTGGGAATGTCATTGTGGAAAATATAAACGTGTCCGTTATAAAGGTGTAGTATGTGATCGTTGTGGTGTTGAAGTCACTCGTGCGAAAGTTCGTCGTGAGCGCATGGGACATATCGAATTAGCTGCACCTGTTTCACATATTTGGTATTTTAAAGGAATTCCAAGCCGTATGGGACTTGTCTTAGACATGTCCCCGAGGGCTTTAGAGGAAGTTATCTACTTTGCTTCTTACGTTGTAACGGAAGTGGGAGATACTCCGCTTGATAAGAAGCAACTTTTATCTGAAAAAGAGTATCGTGCATACCGTGAAAAATATGGAAACACATTCCAAGCAGCGATGGGAGCTGAAGCGATTAAAAAGCTTCTTTCTGACATCGAGCTTGAAAAGGAAGTTGACGCATTAAAGGAAGAATTAAAAACATCTCAAGGACAAAGAAGAACAAGAGCAATAAAGCGTCTTGAAGTTCTTGAAGCCTTTAGAAATTCTGGAAACGAACCATCATGGATGATCCTAGATGTCCTTCCGGTAATTCCTCCTGAATTACGCCCTATGGTTCAATTAGATGGAGGCCGTTTTGCTACATCTGACCTGAATGACCTTTATCGACGTGTAATCAATCGTAACAACCGTTTAAAACGTCTGCTTGACCTTGGAGCACCAAGTATCATTGTTCAAAATGAAAAACGTATGCTTCAAGAAGCTGTCGATGCACTTATCGATAATGGAAGAAGAGGTAGACCTGTAACAGGACCTGGAAACCGTCCATTAAAATCTCTTTCACATATGCTAAAAGGGAAGCAAGGAAGATTCCGTCAAAACTTACTTGGAAAACGAGTTGACTATTCAGGACGTTCAGTAATCGTTGTAGGTCCAAATCTAAAGATGTACCAATGTGGTCTTCCGAAAGAAATGGCACTAGAATTATTCAAACCTTTTGTCATGAAAGAGTTAGTTGAAAAAGGTCTTGCTCATAATATTAAAAGTGCAAAGCGTAAAATCGAACGCGTACAACCTGAGGTTTGGGACGTTCTAGAATCAGTAATTAGAGAACATCCAGTATTACTAAACCGTGCCCCTACTTTACATAGACTAGGTATTCAAGCATTTGAACCAACTCTTGTTGAAGGTAGAGCTATTCGTTTACATCCGCTTGTTTGTACTGCATACAATGCGGATTTTGATGGTGACCAAATGGCCGTCCACGTACCGCTTTCAGCAGAAGCACAAGCTGAAGCAAGGATATTAATGTTAGCTGCACAAAACATTCTAAACCCGAAAGATGGAAAACCTGTTGTTACACCGTCTCAGGATATGGTATTAGGAAACTATTATTTAACTCTTGAGCGTGCGGGCGCCGTTGGGGAAGGAATGATCTTTAAGGATACAAATGAAGCATTACTTGCATACCAAAATGGATATGTACATTTGCATACAAGAGTAGCAGTTCATGCTGGGTCACTAAACAACGAAACATTTACAGAAGAGCAAAACAACAAACTGTTGATTACAACTGTTGGTAAACTAATTTTTAATGAAATTCTACCAACAACATTCCCATACATCAATGAGCCAACAAGAGAGAACCTGGAGGAAGAAACACCAGAGCGCTATTTTGTTGAAAAAGGTGTAAATGTTTTAGAAGCGATTCAAAAACAAGAACTAATTGAACCATTTAAAAAGAAAATTCTTGGAAATGTCATTGCTGAAGTGTTTAAAAAGTTCAAAATCACAGAAACTTCAAAGATGTTAGACCGAATGAAGAATCTTGGATTTAGATATTCAACTAAAGCTGGTATTACTGTAGGGGTTTCCGATATCGTGGTTCTTGCTGAAAAAGAAGAAATTCTTAAAGAAGCACAATTAAAAGTGGATAATGTATTAAAACAATTCAGACGTGGACTAATCACAGAAGAAGAACGTTACGACCGTGTAATTTCTATTTGGAGTGCTTCGAAAGACACAATCCAAGGGAAATTAATGAAAACATTAGATAAAAGTAACCCAATCTTCATGATGAGTGATTCTGGAGCCCGTGGTAACGCGTCGAACTTCACTCAGCTTGCGGGTATGCGTGGACTAATGGCCAACCCGTCTGGACGTATCATTGAGCTTCCAATTAAGTCTAGTTTCCGTGAAGGATTAACCGTACTTGAGTACTTCATCTCAACACATGGAGCGCGTAAAGGACTTGCTGATACAGCGTTAAAAACTGCTGACTCAGGTTACTTAACTAGACGTCTAGTTGACGTTGCACAAGACGTTATCGTTCGTGAAAATGATTGTGGTACTGATCGTGGTCTATTAGTTAAAGCATTAAAAGACGGAACAGAAGTCATTGAACCGTTAGAAGAACGTTTAATTGGTCGTTATGCTAGAAGACCAATTAGACATCCAGAAACTAAAGATGTGATTGTAAAAGAAAATGATTTAATCACTGAGGATCTAGCGCGTGTGGTTATTGAAGCTGGAATTGAAGAGGTTAATATTCGTTCTGCATTTACATGTAATACAAGACATGGCGTTTGTAAGAAATGTTATGGTCGTAACCTAGCTACTGGTTCAGAGGTTGAAGTGGGTGAAGCAGTTGGAATTATTGCGGCACAATCAATCGGTGAGCCTGGTACACAGTTAACGATGCGTACATTCCATACTGGAGGAGTAGCAGGAGACGATATTACACAAGGTCTTCCGCGTATTCAAGAGCTATTTGAAGCTCGTAATCCTAAAGGTCAAGCGGTTATTTCAGAGATTGACGGTGTTGTTGCATCCATTACTGAGATTAGAGATCGTCAACAAGAAATCGTCATTCAAGGTGAAGTTGAAAGCCGATCTTATACAGCGCCATATAGTGCACGACTAAAAGTTAGAGAAGGCCAAGAAATCAATCGTGGTCAAGAGTTAACCGAAGGATCTATTGATCCAAAAGAATTACTAAAAGTAAAAGATCTACAAGCTGTTCAAGAATACTTATTACGCGAGGTTCAAAAAGTTTACCGTATGCAGGGTGTTGAAATTGGTGACAAACACGTTGAGGTTATGGTACGACAAATGCTTCGTAAAGTAAGAGTGATCGACGCTGGTGAAACAGATGTATTACCTGGTTCATTATTAGATGTACATCAGTTTACAGATGCAAATGCAAAAGTGCTGCTTGATGGTAGAGCACCAGCAACAGGTCGTCCAGTATTATTAGGGATCACAAAAGCTTCCCTTGAAACTGATTCATTCTTATCAGCTGCATCATTCCAAGAAACGACACGTGTCCTTACAGATGCTGCAATTAAAGGAAAACGTGATGAGTTGCTTGGATTAAAAGAAAATGTTATTATTGGTAAGCTTGTTCCAGCTGGTACTGGTATGAACAGATACCGCAGGGCTGAACTAGTAATGCAAGAACAAACAGATGAGGATACAGTTGGTGTAGAATAAATTCATAAGTGGGTGTGATGAAAAATTATTTTAAAGATAGTTGACATCCACCCTCTATGAATGTTAATATATCCAAGGTGCTCCTATAACCTGATACTTTGGAGGATGCGTTGCATGTCTTATGAAAAAGTATTACAGGCAAGCAAGATAATTATTGGAACAAAGCAGACCGTGAAGGCACTACAAACAGCTGAAGTGCTGGAAGTGATTATCGCAGAAGATGCTGATCGACGAGTGTTAAACAAAGTCATACAGGTCGCTGAAGAAAAAGCTATACCAGTAATAAAAGTTGATTCTATGAAAAAGCTTGGTAAGGCTTGTGGAATAGAGGTAGGGGCTGCAGCAGTCGCTATTATCAAATAAAAACTGTTTTTGTGGATTTATATGTTTCTGCAAAGACTTTGTTTTTGTAAAAAAATGAACCACCTGGATGTGTGGTCTTAAACAAAGTTTGAAAGGAGGAAAAATCATGCCTACAATTAACCAATTAGTACGCAAGGGTCGCGAATCAAAAATTCAAAAATCAGACTCTCCAGCTTTAAATAAAGGTTATAACAGCTTCAAAAAGTCACAAACTAACCAATCTTCACCACAAAAGCGTGGTGTATGTACACGTGTTGGTACAATGACACCAAAGAAGCCGAACTCAGCATTACGTAAATATGCGCGTGTGCGTTTAACAAACGGAATCGAGGTTACTGCTTACATTCCTGGGATTGGACACAATCTACAAGAGCACAGTGTTGTGTTAATCCGTGGTGGACGTGTAAAGGACTTACCAGGGGTACGTTACCACATCGTTCGTGGTGCACTAGACACAGCTGGTGTAAACAATCGTATGCAAGGTCGTTCTAAATACGGAACTAAGAGACCTAAAGCACCTAAGAAATAATAGAATCAATAAAATAATATGATTGAAAGGAGGAAATTAGAATGCCTCGTAAAGGACCTGTAGCAAAAAGAGACGTTTTACCAGATCCGATATACAATTCAAAACTTGTAAGTCGTTTAATCAATAAAATGATGATCGATGGTAAGAGAGGTAAATCTCAAGCTATTTTATATAATGCTTTTGATCTAGTACAACAACGTTCTGGTAAAGATGCAATGGAAGTGTTTGAACAAGCACTTAAAAACATCATGCCAGTACTTGAAGTAAGAGCTCGTCGTGTTGGGGGT
Organism: Bacillaceae bacterium; assembly: GCA_041640535.1. Lineage (GTDB taxonomy): Bacteria > Bacillota > Bacilli > Bacillales > Bacillaceae_L > Litchfieldia. The sequence goes on along the minus strand of JBEQAC010000152.1, from coordinate 1,997 downwards.
GCGAACTACCAAGTTCCTGTTGAAGTTCGTCCTGATCGTCGTACAACTCTTGGTCTTCGTTGGTTAGTAAACTATTCTCGCCTTCGTGGTGAAAAAACGATGGAAGAACGTTTAGCTAATGAAATCTTAGATGCAGCTAACAATACTGGTGCTGCTGTTAAGAAACGTGAAGATACACATAAAATGGCAGAAGCTAACAAAGCATTTGCTCACTACCGTTGGTAGAATAAAAACTCTGAGCTCTGTTAAAATAGTAATATGCTTTTAGCAGAGCTCTTTTAAAAAATACTTAAATAAAAATATCCTTACTAGGAAGGAGAAAGACCCAATGGCAAGAGAGTTCTCCTTAGAAAACACTCGGAATATCGGTATCATGGCACATATTGATGCTGGTAAAACCACAACAACTGAACGTGTACTTTATTACACTGGTCGTATCCATAAGATCGGTGAAACACACGAAGGTGCGTCTCAGATGGACTGGATGGAGCAAGAGCAAGAGCGTGGGATCACAATTACATCTGCAGCAACTACTGCACAATGGAAAGGTCACCGCGTAAACATTATCGATACACCAGGACACGTAGACTTCACTGTAGAGGTTGAGCGTTCTTTACGTGTACTAGATGGTGCAGTGGCAGTACTAGATGCACAATCAGGTGTTGAGCCTCAAACTGAAACAGTTTGGCGCCAAGCAACAACATATGGTGTTCCACGTGTTGTTTTCGTTAACAAAATGGATAAAATCGGTGCTGACTTCTTGTACTCTGTTGGAACAATTCATGACCGTTTACAAGCGAATGCACATCCTATTCAATTACCAATCGGTGCTGAAGATCAATTCGAAGGCATTATTGACTTAGTAGAAATGAAGGCAACTTTCTACGGAAACGACTTAGGTACTGATATCGAAGAGCGTGAAATCCCTGAAGAATACATGGATCAAGCTCAAGAGTACCGTGAGAAATTAGTAGAAGCAGTTGCTGAGTTAGATGAAGAATTAATGGAAAAATACCTTGGTGGTGAAGAAATCACGAACCAAGAGCTAAAAGCAGCGATTCGTCAAGGTACTGTTAATGTTGAATTCTACCCAGTTATCTGTGGTTCAGCTTTCAAAAACAAAGGTGTTCAAAAAATGTTGGATGCAGTAATTGACTATCTTCCATCTCCATTAGATGTACCAGCAATTAAAGGTACTCTTCCGGACACAGAAGAAGAAGTTACTCGCCCGTCAAGTGATGATGCACCATTCTCAGCGTTAGCATTTAAAGTTATGACAGACCCTTATGTAGGAAAATTAACATTCTTCCGTGTGTATTCAGGTACATTAAGCTCAGGGTCATATGTTCAAAACTCTACTAAAGGGAAGCGTGAGCGTATTGGTCGTATCCTTCAAATGCATGCAAACAGCCGTGAAGAAATCTCAATGGTACATTCAGGGGATATTGCAGCAGCTGTTGGTTTAAAAGATACTACTACTGGAGATACTCTATGTGATGATAAATCACCAGTAATCTTAGAATCAATGAATTTCCCAGAGCCGGTTATCCAATTATCTGTTGAGCCTAAATCTAAAGCTGACCAAGATAAAATGACTACTGCTCTACAAAAATTACAAGAAGAAGATCCAACATTCAGAGCGCATACTGACCAAGAAACAGGACAGACTATCATCGCTGGTATGGGTGAACTTCACCTAGATATCATTGTTGATCGTATGAGACGCGAATTCAAGGTTGAAGCTAACGTTGGTGCTCCACAGGTTGCTTATCGTGAAACATTCCGTCAATCTGCACAGGTTGAAGGTAAATTCGCACGTCAATCAGGTGGTCGCGGACAATACGGACACGTTTGGATTGAGTTCTCTCCAAACGAAGAAGGAAAAGGTTTCGAATTTGAAAACGGAATCGTTGGAGGGGTTGTACCTCGTGAATACATCCCTGCTGTTCAAGCTGGACTTGAAGACGCACTAACAAGAGGTGTACTAGCTGGTTTCC
>JBEQAC010000151.1:0-7961 GCA_041640535.1 Bacillaceae bacterium | reverse complement strand
AGGTGGTAATGCACCTGATGTTGCTTACTTTGATCGATTTGAAGTTGGTTCATGGGCCGCACAAGGATCACTTGAAGATTTATCAGAGTTGGCTGCTCTAGATGGTGTGACAGAGGAGTTATACTATACTTTCGCTTGGAATGAGGCTTCCTATGAAGGAAAATTATATGGGATACCAACAACAACCGATTCACGCCTTGTCTATTTTAACGTGGATCATTTTACAGAAGCTGGTTTAGATCCGAATAATCCTCCAAAAACAATTGCTGAGTTGGAAGCAGCGGCTGAAAAACTTACAAAAAAGAACGGAAATCGTTTTGAACAAATAGGCTTTATTCCTTGGTATGGACAAGGTTGGTTTTATGGTTGGGGCTGGGCATTTGGTGGCGATTTCTATGACCCTTCTACCAATCAGGCGACAGCGAATCATCCTAAAAATGTAGAGGCTTTACAATGGATTGCTGATTTTGCAAAGAAATATAACATTGAAGATATTGCTGCTTTTACTGATTCACAAGGTAGTGGAGCAATGGATCCATTCTTAACTGGACAAATTAGTATGAAGGTTAGTGGTCCATGGGAAGTTTCCGCTATTAAAAAGTTTAAACCTGACTTAAATTATGGAGTATTCCCAATGCCTACACCAACAGGAACCGATCATACAACATGGTCAGGTGGATGGTCAGTCGTTATTCCTAAGGGGGCAAAACAGAAAGAGGCTGCTTGGAAGTTTGTAAAATATTTTGGATCTGTAGAAGGTCAAAAGATATTTAGTGAGATTGCTAGAGACTTCTCTGTAATTGATTCAGTAAATGAGGAGCTTGGCTATAAGGAAGATCCTATCTTGAAACATTTTGTTGATATTTTACCAGTTTCCAATAATAGACCAGTAATGACTCAAGGGTCTCTATATTGGAATGAGTTAGCCGATGCAGTTGATAATGCGACACGTGGAAATGGAACCCCACAGGAAATTCTTGATCGAGTAACGGATAAAGTAAATAAAGCTTTAGGAAATTAATGTTTAAAACAGAAGTAATAGAGAAAGATTCCATTCTTTCTCTATTATTTCCAAAACAGCGTCATGTACAAAAAGGAGGGGTTCGTTTTGTCCCAGCAAGAGACGATTTCTGTGCAAAAAAGTGTTTCTGCAAAAAAAATGATTCGTAGAAAGAAAAGAAAGAGTAATATATATGGTTTCTTATTTGCCTCCCCATGGATTATAGGATTGCTGTTATTTTACGCATTTCCGTTATTAGCTTCCATCTATTTTAGTTTTACTACATATAGTATCCTTCAACCTGGTGAATTTATAGGTTTAGATAATTATAAGCAATTGATGAATGATGATATCTTTTGGAAGTCTGTTTATAATACGATTTATTTTGCTATTCTTTTTGTACCTCTAAGCATTATTATGGGTGTCTCATTAGCTATGATGTTAAATATGAAAATTAAAGGGATGGCAATCTATAGAACCATTTATTTTCTACCTACACTTGTTCCCCATGTCGCATTAGCCGTGCTCTGGATGTGGCTCCTTAATCCTGGCTTTGGACTGGTAAATGGTTTTCTAGACACAATTGGAATACAAGGACCTGCATGGTTAGGAAGTGAAACATGGTCAAAACCATCTTTAATCCTGATGTCCTTATGGGGGATTGGTCAAGCAGTCGTGATCTATCTTGCAGGTTTAGCAGATATTCCACAAGATTATTATGATGCTGCTGATGTCGATGGAGCAAATTGGTTTAAGAAAACATTTCATATTACTTTACCATTATTAACTCCAGTTATCTTTTTCAATTTAATTATGGGGGTTATTGGAGCATTTCAACAATTTACACTCCCATATGCGTTAACACAAGGTTCTGGGAAGCCAGCAAATTCTCTAACTTTCTATGTTATGTATTTATATGACAATGGCTTTAAATTTTTTAAGATGGGATACGCCTCTGCCATGGCGTGGATTTTATTTGTTGTCATCATGATTCTCACATCCATTATTTTTATAACATCAAAACGTTGGGTTCACTATCAAGGGAAGTGAGGAGGGATAGCCTTGAAGAAAAAATCAATTCAAAAGTTAGTTGCTCATATATGTTTAATTATTGCATCTATATTATTTATTACCCCTTTTATATGGATGGTATCAACATCTTTAAAACCAATCACACAGGTATTTACTTTTCCACCTGAATGGATACCACGACCTTTTCAGTGGAGTAATTATTTAGATGCCATGCAGTATATTCCTTTTTTTACTTATCTTAATAATACAGTGATTATTACCGTTTTCAGTACACTTGGGGTTGTACTTTCCTGTCCATTAATCGCATATAGTTTTTCAAAATTAAACTGGACTGGGAGAAATGCTCTATTTTTTATTACGATTGCCGTTATGATGATCCCTGGTCAGGTGACCATGATTCCTTTATTCTTATTATTTAATAAATTAGGATGGGTGGGTACGCCACTTCCATTAATTATTCCGGCCTTTTTTGGAGTACCTTTCTATATTTTCCTTTTAAGGCAATTCTTCTTAGGACTACCAGATAGTTTGATGGATGCAGCAAGAATTGATGGTGCAGGTGAGTTTCGAATTTATTGGCAAATTATGCTGCCACTTGCAAAACCAGCGGTATTAGCAGTAGGCCTTTTTCAATTCATGGGTAGTTGGACAGACTTTATTGGACCATTACTATACTTGACTGATGAAGCATCATATACATTATCATTAGGTTTACAACAGTTCCAAAGTCAAAAGGGATCTGAATGGGGCTTAATGATGGCCGTTTCAACCATGATGACCCTGCCTGTCATTATTCTCTTTTTCTTTCTCCAAAAAACATTTATTAATGGGATCACATTTACAGGAATAAAAGGCTAAGAAGCTACTAAACTAGTAAAGGAGTAAAGAAAATAGAGAAGAGGTGTGAGAATGAACAAATTAAGGATTGGATTTATTGGGACCGGTGGTATTTCACATTGGCATGTAAGACAGCTAAAAGAAATAGAAGAAGTCGAGATAGTTGCTATTACAGATGTAAGTTCAGCTAGTAGAGAAATAGTAAAAAAGGAATACCATTTGAGCAATGTACAGGAGTATGTTGATTACAAAGAAATGCTAGAAAATGAAAAAGTACATGCTGTTGTTATTTGTACTCCTCATACTCAGCATTATAGACAAGCAATGGATTCACTAGAGTATGGTTGTCACGTGTTAATTGAAAAGCCAATGGCGACAACCTTACAAGAAACAGAGGAATTAATCAATAAGGCAGCGGAAGTTGGAAAAGTATTACAAGTCTCTTATCAACGTCATTTTGAACCTGAATTTCTCTACATTAAGCAAGCAATTAAGGATGGAGTCATTGGTAAGCTAACTTCAGTAACTGCTTCTTTATATCAAGATTGGAAACAGCTAACAGTTGGAACTTGGAGGCAAGATCCAACCCTTTCAGGTGGGGGGATGCTAATGGATTCAGGAAGTCATATTTTGGATGTTTTGCTCTGGACAACAGGATTAAAACCAGAAGAGGTACATACACATCTTCAGCAACATGGTGCTCCGATTGAATTAGATTCCTTTACATCTATTAAGTTTTCAGATGGAGTAATTGCGGGTGTTAATATTGTTGGCTTTGCTCCATGCTGGCATGAAACCTATGTATTTTGCGGAGAAAAAGGTGGTCTTTTCTTTGATAATGGAAAAATTACATTAAGACGATTAGGAGAAGGCCCAATCACACCACAGTTACCAAAAAAAGTAACAAACCAAGACAGGAGTTTTATTGATGCCATCCTAGGGCGTCACGAGGTTCTTGTTCCTGGAGTATTTGCAAGAGAGGTCGTTCGGCTCACAGAAATGATCTATCAGTCCGCTGGATATACTCCAGCGAAAAAATAGTAGGAGGTTAATAGAAATGAATAAAATTGGAATGCGAATCCCACCAAAAATTGGTACAAAAGGAATTGAAGAAGTTGCGAGATTGGCAAAAAGTATGGGCGTCGATGTTGTGGATGTACCAGTATACAATGCTGAAGTGAAACATACCTTAGTTAATGCTGGACTTGAAGTCGGATCGATTGATGGTGTGGGTTCAGTTGGAGCTACAAAACTATTAAGTGAAAATGAAACTGAGCGAATAGAAGCTGCTGAAAAATTAAAAAAACAATTTTCCGAAGTGGCCGAATTAGGTGGGAAGACTATTTTTATGTGTTTAGTGCCTGAAAACAGTGCTCAGTCCCGCAAGAGAAGCTTTGATATTTGGAAAGAAACCTTTCCAGAAGTAGTAAAATCTGCAGAACAAGCAGGTGTGTATCTTGCTCTAGAAGGATGGCCAGGACCAGCACCATCTTATCCCACAATTGGTTGTACCCCAGAAATGCTTCGAGCGATGTTTAAAGAAATCGATTCAAAACACTTTGGAATAAATTATGATCCTTCTCATTTAGTTAGATTAGGGATTGATTATATCCGATTTTTACATGAGTTTGGTGAGCGTGTGAATTATTGCCATGGGAAAGATACGGAAATTCTCGAGGATGAGCTTTATGAGAGCGGAAACATAACCGCTACTTTTGGAGTTAAGTATGATTTTTCTGAAGGATCTTGGAGATATACGATTCCAGGTCATGGTACTGTTCAATGGGATAAAGTAGCTGTTCGTTTAGATCAATTAAATTATAAAGGGCCTATTAGTATTGAACTTGAAGATCACCGTTATTGGGGTTCACTAGAAGCAGAGCGTAAAGGCATTGAAAAAGCCGTACAATATTTGAGTAAATTTTTTAAATAAGGGAGACTAGGGAGATGTCAAAGTTAAAGATTGGAATTATTGGAAGTGGAGGTATCGCTGCAGCACATGCAAGGGCATATAAAAAAATGGTTGATGTAGAAGTTGTTGCGGTAGCAGATGTTGTCCCTGGGAAAGCTCAACAATTTATCAATCAGCTTGAGTTAATTAACGCTAGGGCTTTTGAGAATCATTTAGATTTGCTGGAGCTTGAAATAGATGGCGTAAGTGTTTGTACACCAAATGTTGCACATCACCGGACCACCATTGATTCTCTTTTAGCTGATAAGCATGTCTTGGTTGAAAAGCCATTGGCAGTTACTCTTCAACAAGCGATAGAAATGGTTCAAACTGCTAAGAAAACAGATAAGATTCTAACAGTTGGTTTTCAGCCCCGTTATGATCCAAATATGCAAGCGGTGAAGAACATTGTGGAATCAGGGCGTTTAGGCAATGTGTACTATGTTCAAACCGGTGGTGGCCGTAGAAGAGGGATGCCTGGTGGAACTTTTATCAATAAAGAAATGGCTGGTGCAGGTGCCATGGCTGATATTGGCTGTTACTCCCTTGATTTGGCACTAAATGCTCTTGGGTATCCTAAGCCATTAAGTGTTAGTGCTTATACATCAAATCACTTTGGAACAAACCCAACCTATCATCCCGAAGCAAGTAAATTTGAAGTAGAAGATTTTGGTGTAGCCCTTGTACGATTAGAAGGTGGGAAAGTGTTAAATTTCAAAATCTCTTGGGCGATGCATATGGATTCACTTGGACCTACGATATTCCTTGGCACGGATGCAGGCTTAAGATTAACTCCTGCTGGTAGTGGTCCTTGGAGTGGAGTATGGGATGGTGGAATTGGATCGATTAAGTTATTCCATGATATGAATGACCATCATGTTGATACGGAGATTCCAGTTCAGCAGCATAATAAAGATATTTTTTATGAAAAAGTACGAGATTTTGTTGTTGCAATCAAAGAAGGGAAGCCAGCACCAATACCTGGCGAGCAAATTCTTATAAATCAGGCTATCATAGATGGGGTCCTTCGTTCAGCTGCGGAAGGCAAAGAGGTAGGAGTAGAGATTCCAGTAATTTAAATGATTTTAATAAAACTACGGAGGGAAAATACATGTCTAGAAAAGTAAAAGTGGCTATTATTGGTTGTGGTGGGATTGCAAAAGGAAAACATATGCCGAGTTTATCAAAACTTGAATCAGTAGAATTGGTTGCGTTTTGTGATGTAATCATAGAAAGAGCAGAAGAAGCTGCTGTAAAATATGGAGTAGAAGATGCAAAAGTATATGAGGATTATAAGGAGTTACTTCAGGATGAATCGATAGAGGTTGTTCATGTCCTTACACCAAATGATTCACATGCTGAAATTTCAGTTGCAGCTCTTGATTCAGGTAAACATGTGATGTGTGAAAAACCGATGGCAAAAACGTCTGAGGAAGCTCGGCTTATGCTGGAGGCAGCTAAAAGATCTGGTAAAAAATTAACGATCGGTTATAACAATCGTTTTCGACAAGATAGTCAATATTTACACAAGGTATGCGAACGTGGAGACCTTGGTGAAATTTATTATGCAAAAGCTCATGCAATTCGCCGTCGTGCTGTTCCTACTTGGGGTGTTTTTCTTGATGAAGAAAAGCAAGGTGGGGGCCCATTAATCGATATTGGGACACATGCCCTTGATTTAACATTATGGATGATGAACAATTATAAGCCCAAATCAGTGATGGGGACAACTTATCATAAACTAAGTAAAAAGGAAAATGCAGCAAATGCATGGGGACCTTGGGATCCTAAGAAATTTACAGTCGAAGATTCAGCATTCGGTTTTATTACAATGGAAAATGGTGCAACGATTGTGTTAGAAGCAAGTTGGGCATTAAATACATTAGATGTTGACGAAGCCAAATGTTCACTCAGTGGAACAGAGGGCGGAGCAGATATGAAGGATGGACTAAGAATAAACGGTGAAAATTTCGGGAAGCTCTATACAACAAATGTTGATTTAGGAGCAGGTGGTGTAGCGTTTTACGATGGTCGTTCTGAAACAGATGCAGATTTAGAAGCTAGGCTCTGGATTGACAATATTATTCATGACACAGAACCTGTAGTGAAGCCAGAACAAGCATATGTTGTCACACAAATTTTAGAAGCGATTTATGAGTCTGCCAAAACAGGGAAAGCCATTTACTTAAATGAAGAAGTAGCTAAAGTTACAAATTAGTGAAACTATTTAAGAAACAGCTCTATGCTGTTTCTTTTTTTGAGTTAAGATAATGATTAATTGATTGACTAAAATTTACCAAATGCCTAATATAGATGATAGGATGAAAAATAAATGAGAGTAGATTAAAAAGGGAGAGAGATGGATGATATTAACGACAACACCAACCCTACAAGGGAAGGAAATTGAATCGTATTTAGGAATTGTCTCTGGTGAAATTATTTTAGGTGCAAATGTTGTTCGTGATTTTTTTGCTAGCATTACTGATGTAATTGGTGGTCGAAGTGGAGCATATGAGAGTAAACTTAGTGAAGGAAGAGAGCTTGCGCTAAGAGAAATAGAATCCAAAGCTAGACAACTTGGTGCTAATGCAGTGGTTGGGATTGATCTGGATTTTGAGACTCTTCGTGACGGAATGATGATGATCGTGGCGACAGGAACTGCAGTGGTAGTCAAATAAAATTTCTAAAGGAAGAGCCTTCCGATATAGATGCTCTTCCTTCTTTTTTGGCTTATCAGTTAAGATTTTAGCAACTAAAGGTGAAACATACATTTTACTTTACGTTCTCTCGCATCTTTGAAAGGATTTTTCGGAGTATCGCTACTTCTTCATCTGAAATGTCTTTACAAATCATTTTATTGAACTCTTCAGCGATTGGTATCACAATCTCTCCAAGTTTTTTACCTTCTTCTGTTAGGTAGAGTCTTTGGGCCCGTCGATCATATGAACAAGCACATCTTTTGATAAACCCTTTTTGTTCAAGGCTAAACGACATACGAGCAATATTTGTCTTATCCTTATCCAATTTTTGTCCAATTTCATTTTGTGTTAATCCATCTTGTTCCCATAATACCATCAATATTAAATTTTGTTCAGGAGCAAGATTAAAAGGAGCAAGTTTATTTTTCACATAACTTGTTAG
>JBEQAC010000150.1:0-7987 GCA_041640535.1 Bacillaceae bacterium | reverse complement strand
CTAAGAGTAACTTTTATAATAGTGGAGACGATAAAAAGTAAGTTTAATTTGTGAGGTGGTTAATGATGCTTGAAAAAAAGCGATTGGATATAACAGATCGTGTGGTTGCGAAATTAGGAAATAATCAAATGGACTTGTTTGTAGAGAATGAATCCATCGGTTATATGACTATGACTGGACAAGGAAACCAATTCGAACTGAAAAATGGATATGAAGCCGATCAAAATAAAATATATCAATATGTAGATGTGACAACTGGGCCAGATCAAAAATACGTTGATTGTGATGATGAGAATGGATGGTGTTAAAAATACAGTGGAATCCCGCTGTATTTTTTTGTGTGGGAACATTTTCCAATATCGGAAAACGTAATAAAACATCTTTTTTACAACATTGGGTAAGATAAATTGTACCATTATAAATTTTAAAAAATATACTATTAAGAAGGTATATTAGTATTTGAACACGAATATTTATATAGGACGTTTTACATTGAGAACTGGGTGATTGATGTGTTTGTGGATGATATTGATAAAGTGATAATTGTAGAAGGTAAGTCAGATAAGGTAAAAGTGGAAACCATTATTAAAGACCAAATTGAAATCATTTGTACAAACGGTACAATTAGTATTTCAAAGCTTGATGAGTTAATTGAGTATTTATTTAATAAAGAAGTTTATATATTAGTGGACTCTGATGATGCAGGGGAGAAACTAAGAAAGCAATTTAAGCGAGAACTTCCTGAAGCAGAGCATCTCTATATTGATCGAGCATACAGAGAGGTAGCAACAGCTCCTGAACAACATATTGCAACTGTTTTATTAAGTGCCAATATCGATGTTCATGCAGATTATTTATAAACTCGATGATTATTTGTTAAACTGGTATTAGACCAATTTAGCATATAAGGATGAATGTTGATGAAGGAATGGAATAAAAAGGAATTAAAACTTAATTTAGAACAAAATAAACGAAACATCATTTATTTATATACACCTTTATGTGGTACATGCCAAGTTGCAAAAAAGATGCTCAGTGTTGTGAATGAATTATTACCAACAACTGATATCGGTATTTGTGATTTAAATTATATACCAGAATTTGCAAGGGAATGGGAAATTGAAAGTGTTCCCTGTCTACTCATAACAGAAAATGACATAGTTAAAGAAAAAATCTATGCCTTTCAATCAGTGGAATACTTGTATAATAAATTAAAGTGATTCAACAGACATTGGCAAAGAAGTCATAAAATAGACATATTTCTCGGGAAATGACAAGAATAAGGAAACAACATGTTATTATTGTTGTTTCTTTTTTCTTTTTGTCGAAGTGAATGGAAGAACATTATTTTATATAAGTATTTTTTTAGGTGAAGGTATTAGAAAAACCTGAAAATTTAGTAATTTAAGTGTTCACAATATGTTCAAATATTTATTGAAATATAATGATTGACAGTCCTTTTACTATCATATAAAATCACTCTCATACCAAAAAAAATACTTACAAAAAATTAAATACAATTGCTCTTATTTAGAGTGGTGGAGGGATGTGCCCTATGAAACCCGGCAACCGTCAACAATATGTTGAAATGGTGCCAATTCACACAAAGCGTTTGCTTTGAGAAATGAGAGAAGGGAATATAAAGCCTTTCTGCTCATCTGCGCAAAAAGGCTTTTCTTATGCCGTCTTACATGTTCTATTAATGAACGAGCAAACTAGTTTTATGGGTGATTTTTAGAAAGAGGTGATGAAATGATCACATTGTCAAATGTAAAAAAAGTATATAAGTCAAAAACTAACCCAGTCATTGCCGTTAATGATATAAATATGAAAATTCATTCAGGTGAGATTTATGGAATCATTGGATATAGTGGGGCAGGAAAAAGTACATTGATTCGCTTGCTTAATGGACTTGAAACACCTACAGCAGGTACCATTACGGTTGCAGGCCATGATATTACAAGTATAAAGGGAGAACCCTTACGTAGAGCAAGACGTGAGATTAGTATGATTTTTCAACACTTTAATCTTCTATGGTCACGAACGGTGAGACAGAATATTGCCTTTCCGTTAGAAATTAACGGGGTACCAAAAAAAGAGCGTTTAAAAAGAGTGGACGAGCTAATTAAATTAGTAGGTCTTGAAGGTAGAGAAAACGCCTATCCATCACAGTTAAGTGGTGGTCAAAAACAACGTGTCGGTATTGCAAGAGCGTTAGCGAATAACCCGAAAGTGTTGCTCTGTGATGAGGCGACATCAGCATTGGACCCACAAACAACAGATTCTATTTTGGATTTACTTGTAGACATTAACGAACGATTAGGTTTAACGATCGTATTAATCACTCATGAGATGCATGTTATTCGAAAAATTTGTCATCATGTGGCTGTTATGGAGAATGGAACTATTGTTGAAGAGGGTAAGGTCTTAGATGTGTTTAAAAACCCGAAACAAGGAATTACAAAGCGGTTTGTACAGCAGGTTACAGAGCCTGAGGAAACAAGGGAAACCATTGAACATCTACTTGATAAATATCCAAATGGAAAGGTGATTCAATTAACATTTGTTGGGGAGGCAGCTGAACAACCAATCATCACAAACCTTATCCGAAACTTTAATTTGAATGTGAATATACTCCAAGGGAAAATATCGCAAACACAAAATGGTTCATATGGAACTCTGTTTATTCATATGGATGGTGACAGTTCTGTTATCGAACGTGCAATAGCATATATTTCTGAACAACAGGTAGGGGTGGAGGTGATTGCAAATGCTGAGTGAGTTTTTACCGAATGTTAAATGGGAAAGGGTTATTAATGCGACCAATGAAACCATTTATATGACAGCAATCTCAGTGGTTGCCACTTTTGTTTTAGGAATTATTTTAGGCTTGTTATTATTTTTAACTTCAAAGGGTAACATATGGGAGAATAAGACGCTTAATTCTGTGGTATCATCATTTGTTAACATCTTTAGATCCATACCATTTATTATTTTAATCATCTTACTTATACCATTTACTAAAGTAGTGGTTGGGACGATTCTAGGAGCTAATGCAGCATTGCCTGCTCTCATCATTGGTGCAGCTCCTTTCTATGCAAGGATGGTCGAAATTGGGCTAAGAGAAATAGATAAAGGCGTCATTGAAGCTGCAAAATCGATGGGGGCGACAACAAGTACAATTATTTGGAAGGTTTTGTTACCTGAATCTTTGCCAGCTCTTGTATCTGGAATTACCGTAACCGCGATTGCTTTAGTGGGATATACGGCTATGGCTGGGGTAATTGGTGCAGGAGGACTTGGGAATCTTGCCTATTTAGAAGGATTCCAACGTAGTAATAATGAGGTAACAGTTGTAGCTACTGCATTAATATTAGTGATTGTATTTATTCTTCAGTTTGTCGGTGACATTGTCACTTCAAAAATAGATAAAAGATAAAAAGGGAGTTAGTAAAAATGAAAAAATTTGTACAAGGATTATTTTTCATAGTTTTAGTGCTAGCACTAGCGGCTTGCGGGACAGCAGGTCAGGAAGATAACGCAACAGGCACCGGAGATGCTGGCGATGCTGCACAAGAATCAGTTACTTTAGTAGTAGGAGCTTCAAATGTTCCTCATGCTGAAATTTTGGAAGAAGCACAGCCGCTATTAGCAGAACGAGGAATCAACCTTGAAATCGTTCCGTTTCAAGATTATGTTTTACCAAACAGAGCGTTAGCAGATGGAGAAATTGATGCGAATTATTTCCAACACATTCCATATTTAAATGCTCAAATTGCAGAGAATAATTATGAGTTTACAAACGCAGGTGGAATTCATATTGAACCGATTGGTGTATATTCTAAGAAATACGATAGCTTAGAGGATCTCCCTGATGGCGCGTCAATCATTATGAGTAGCTCGGTTGCTGATCATGGACGAATTTTAACGATGCTTCAAGATCAAGGATTAATTAAATTAAACGAAGATTTAGAAGATACAACAACAGCTACGATTGATGATATTGCTGAGAATCCAAAGAATTTAACATTTAAAACGGATGTTGAAGCGGCTTTATTACCTCAAGTTTATAACAATGATGAAGGTGATGCGGTTTTAATCAACACAAACTATGCAATTGATGCTGGATTAAACCCACTAGAAGATGCAATTGCAATTGAAGGACCAGAATCACCATATGTGAACATTATTGCGGTTCGTACAGGTGATGAAAACCTTGAAGAAATTAAAGCATTAGTTGAAGTGTTGCGCTCAGAAGAAATTCAAAGCTTTATAAAAGAAAAATATGAAGGTGCGGTTGTACCTGTTAGTGAGTAAATAAAAAAAGTTTGGCCACATGGTCAAACTTTTTTTATGAGAAAAATAGTGGATATTCCAATTTTCTACGACTCATACTAACGGAGATAAGAAACATAATACATGGATAGGAGTTGGATTAATTGGATTATCAACCAAGTAATAATACAGAAGCAGCGTTACATGAATATAAGTTAGGATTAGGTACTTTTACACAAAAGATGCCTGAAATTGCGCATCATTTTAATGCATTTACTGAAGCTTGTTTTAAAGAGGGAGCATTATCTCAAAAAGATAAACAGCTAATTGCGTTAGGGGTTAGTATATATTCTCAAGATGAGTATTGTATCATCTATCATACAAAAGGCTGTTTAGATCAAGGTGCTTCTGAGGAAGAAATCCTTGAAGCGATTGGGGTTACCGCGGCATTTGGCGGTGGTGCAGCAATGAGTCAAGCTGTTACCCTTGTCCAAGAGTGTATTTCTGATTTAAACTCATTAAAGCAATAAAGATGATTATAGGCTGTCTCACGAAAAAAGGGTTTTCAGGCAGCCCTAGTAGAGTAAAGATGAAATAATTGTTAGAAATTTTAACCATACGCTACATAGTTTAATGAGAAAGCTTGAAATAGAGTGAATCAACTTAATATGCTCCTTTTTAGCGTTTGTAGGCAATGCTTATCTAATGTTACGATTTGAGAAACATTAAAAAGGAGTTGGATGTCATTAGTCAGCTAAGCTTGACTTATACTTCCGAAATGGATAAAGCGATGTTTCAATCTCATGGTATTGGGTATGAACTGTACAAATCAAGCTTTAAAGAAAGAATGAGAGTTGAGAAAAGAAGAGAAAAGCAGTATCAAAGAGAAAGTCAATATATTAGTGGTATTTTAAAGCTCAAGTCGTACGGTGGTTTTTAAAGAAGCTATTTTGAAAAATTGTTGCTAACATAATAGCAACAAAGTTTTGCAAATACTCCTTAAATAGTGAATAAACTCCAGAGGCTGACTCATGGCAGCCTCATTTTTTATGGATTCAACTTTTTCTAAATTAATATATTGAATATTATCGGGAATGGTTTTCTCTTATAAAGTTAAAAATATAAAGAATACAAAAGGGCAATGTAACGAAAAGACTTATTAAATATAAATGTATAAAAAGTTTATTAATGAAATTCAAATTGTTGTAATCACTTTTAATTTGTTATAAGATTGTAATGAGAATAAAATGAGAATAAAAGTTTTGACGAAATATGTCAACACTATATAACATTTATGGTAATTGGAGGTATTGTTATGGCAGGTTCAACTTTAACTATTAAGGATCTTCATGTGGCAATTGATGGAAAAGAAATCTTAAAAGGTGTAAACCTTGAAGTAAAGGGTGGAGAGATTCATGCAATCATGGGTCCTAACGGAACAGGAAAATCCACTTTATCATCTGCAATCATGGGGCACCCAAAATATGAGGTTACAAGTGGAAGTATCACATTTGATGGGGAAGATGTATTAGAAATGGAAGTAGACGAGCGTGCTCGCGTAGGTCTATTTTTAGCTATGCAATATCCAAGTGAAATTAGTGGAGTGACAAATGCTGATTTCTTACGCTCTGCTATTAATGCGCGTCGTGAAGAAGGCGATGAAATTTCACTAATGAAATTTATCCGTCTTATGGATAAAAACATGGAATTCTTAGAAATGGATCCAGACATGGCTCAACGTTATTTAAATGAAGGATTCTCTGGTGGAGAAAAGAAACGTAATGAAATCCTTCAGTTAATGATGATTCAACCAAAAATCGCAATCCTAGATGAAATTGACTCAGGTCTTGACATTGATGCATTAAAGGTTGTTTCAAAAGGTATTAATGAAATGCGTGGGGAAGATTTCGGCTGTTTAATCATTACTCACTATCAACGTCTACTAAATTACATTACTCCAGATTTCGTTCATGTTATGATGCAAGGACGCGTTGTAAAATCTGGTGGTCCAGAATTAGCACAACGTTTAGAAGCAGAAGGTTATGACTGGATTAAACAAGAATTAGGCATTGAAGACGAAACAGTAGGTCAAGAAGCGTAAGCGTTAGGGGGATTAAAATGACTATTGATACGAAATTACCATTCGATCAGGACTATGTCAGAGGGCTTTCTACACAACATGGTGAACCAAGCTGGCTTCTAGATCTTCGTTTGCAGGCTCTTTCAAAAATCGAAGACCTTCCTATGCCAAAGCCAGACAAAACGAAAATTGATAAATGGAACTTCACACAGTTTAAAAAGCATACTGTTGAAAGTACACCATATACATCATTAGAGGAATTACCAGTTGAAGTAAAATCTCTTATTGATATAGACCAAGAGAATAAGAATCTATATGTCCAACGTGATAACACACCTTCATTTTCAAGTGTTTCAGAAGACTTGAAAGCTAAAGGTGTCATTTTTACTGATATATTTACGGCAGCAAAAGAACATGGAGACCTTGTTCAAAAGTACTATATGAAAGATGGGGTTAAAGTAGATGAACATCGTTTAGCTGCTTTACATGCTGCTTTAGTAAATGGTGGTGCATTTGTTTATGTACCTAAAAATGTAGAAGTAGATGTACCTCTACAAGCAGTATATATTCATGAAAACCCAGAGGCTACTCTGATTAACCATGTCATCGTTGTGGCAGATGATAACAGTTCAGTAACGTATGTGGAAAACTATATTGCCACTGGTGAATTTGACAATGCGGTTGTAAATATTGTTTCCGAAGTATTTGTTGGTGCAAATGCGAAAGTACTTTATGGTGCCGTTGATAATTTAGCCAAAGGTGTTACTACTTATGTAAATCGCCGCGGTGTTGCTGGCAGAGATGGTCGAATTGAGTGGGCGCTAGGTTTAATGAACGATGGAGATACCATTTCTGAAAACATTACTTACCTTATGGGTGATGGTTCTTCAGGTGATACGAAAACGGTTGTTGTTGGTCGTGGGGAACAAAAACAAAACTTTACGACAAGTGTCATCCATTTTGGAAAGAACTCTGATGGACAAATTCTCAAGCATGGTGTAATGAAAGACAGTGCAAGCTCAATCTTTAACGGAATTGGTAAAATTGAGCATGGTGCGTCTAAATCTAATGCTGAGCAAGAATCACGTGTCCTGATGTTGAGTGAAAAAGCGCGTGGGGATGCAAATCCAATTCTACTAATTGATGAAGATGATGTAACAGCAGGTCACGCTGCTTCTGTTGGTCGTGTTGATCCAATTCAACTTTACTATTTAATGAGCCGTGGAATTCCTAAACATGAGGCTGAAAGACTTGTTATTCATGGATTCTTAGCTCCTGTTGTAAATGAACTTCCAATTGAAGGAGTTAAAAAGCAATTAATCAGTGTCATTGAAAGGAAAGTAAAATAATGAATATCCACGATATTCGTTCCTATTTTCCAATTTTAGAACAAGAAGTCAACGGAAAAAAACTAGTTTATTTAGACAGTGCTGCTACATCTCAAAAGCCAATACAAGTAATTGAAACGATTGATCGTTATTATCGTGAATATAACTCTAATGTCCATAGAGGGGTACATACTCTTGGAACTAGAGCGACGGATGGATATGAGGGAGCCCGTGAGAAAGTGAAACGATTTATCAATGCTTCCTCTATTCAAGAGGTTATTTTTACTCGCGGAACAACAACCGC
>JBEQAC010000149.1:0-8004 GCA_041640535.1 Bacillaceae bacterium | reverse complement strand
AGATGATGTTGAACGTGCATTAGGAAAACTTCACGATGGTTCTTATGGAGTATGTGAAGAAACCGGTCAGACAATTCCGTTAGAAAAGATGAGAATTATTCCGACAGCACGAACGATCCACGATTTTCCTTTTAGTGATTTGTTTGAAAACGATAGTCACTCTTCCCCATTTAAAGAGATCCTTAAATTTTCACATGTTTATTCTCGTTAACAGAAGTGTTACAGATACACTTCTGTTTTATTTTTCCTACGTTAACATTGTGTAGAGATTACAGGTTATGCTAAAATTCTAAAGTATATGTTAGAGTGAGAGGGGAAAAACAGTGATTTATTATGTATTAGCACTACTTATTATTTTAGTGGATCAGATTTCAAAATGGGCGATTGTTCGTTTTATGGAATTGGGAGAAAAAGTTACAATTATTAATCAATTTCTATACATAACTTCACATAGAAATAGAGGAGCCGCCTGGGGAATACTACAAGGACAAATGTGGTTTTTTTATATTATTACTACAATTGTTGTTGTTATCCTTGTCATATATATTCGTAATCTCAAACCGCATCAAAAATTATTTGGGATATCATTAGGTCTAATGCTTGGTGGCGCGATTGGAAATTTTATTGACCGTATTTTTCGTAAGGAAGTTGTAGATTTTATAGATACATGGATTTTTTCATATGATTTCCCTATCTTTAATGTTGCAGATTCTGCTCTTGTTATTGGAGTGTGTTTTATTTTTGTATTAACCTTTTTTGAAGGGAAATTTGATAAGGAGAAAGCTGAATGAATGAAATTGCAATTAAGGTTGAAACTGATGGGGTCAGCGAAAGGATTGACAAAATCATTTCTACCCAAAATGAAGAATGGTCAAGGAGTCAAGTTCAACAATGGATAAAAGAGGGTCATGTAACTGTAAATGGTCAAATCATTAAACCAAATTATAAGGTTAATTTAGGGGATCAAATAATCATTACTTTACCCGAGCCAGAATTATTAGACGTTATTCCTGAAGAGATGGATCTAGATATATATTATGAAGATGCTGATGTCCTTGTCGTAAACAAGCCAAAGGGAATGGTGGTACACCCCGCTCCTGGCCACTATACTGGAACATTAGTGAACGGATTAATGGCACATTGCAAAGATTTATCAGGAATAAATGGTGTATTAAGGCCAGGTATTGTACATCGAATAGATAAAGATACTTCCGGTTTATTAATGGTAGCTAAAAATGATTTATCGCATGAATCCTTGGTTCAACAGCTAGTAGATAAGTCTGTTACAAGAAAATATAAAGCCATTGTTCACGGTGTAATAGCACATAATCATGGTACGATTGATGCGCCGATTGGACGAGATAAACGAGATCGTCAAAGCATGACTGTTACGGATGAAAATAGCAAGGAAGCAGTTACTCATTTCAATGTATTAGAAAGATATAAAGATTTTACATTTATCGAGTGTCAATTAGAAACAGGAAGAACACATCAAATTAGAGTGCATATGAAATATATTGGGTATCCATTAGCAGGTGACCCTAAGTATGGACCTAAAAAGACGTTATCAATTGGCGGTCAAGCCCTACATGCCGGCATTCTTGGATTTAGGCATCCAAGAACAGATGAGTATTTGGAATTTGAAGCACCACTACCTGAAGAATTCAAACAACTCTTAGAAGAATTAAAAAATCGTTGACAAATTTCGAGCATTGGATTAAGATAAATTTAGTTAAATAAGAACCTTTAAATCGGTCCCGTGAGGCTGAGAAGGAAACGGAATAAATATATATAGGCTAGTTCTATATATATTTCTGAAACCCTCTCATCCGTTGGTGAGAGGGTTTTTGTTTCTTCGTTTTCCATTCAATAAACAATACCTCGTTTTTCAATATAGAAAAATGAGTCACTAATTGAGGTGGTCGTAATGGTGGAGAAGGCAGTAGTATTGGATAATCAAGCAATAAGAAGAGCGCTCACTCGGATTGCACATGAAATCATTGAGCGGAATAAAGGGATTGAAAATTGTGTGCTGATAGGAATTAAGACAAGGGGAATTCATTTAGCTAATAGAATAGCAGAAAGAATTTCGCAAATTGAGGGCAAGCAAATTCCAGTTGGTGAGTTAGACATTACTCTTTACAGAGATGATTTAACTAAGAAAACAGATGATTTAGAACCTGAAGTAAAAGGTTCTGATATCCCAGTAGATATTACAAATAGCAAAGTGATTCTCGTTGATGATGTACTGTTTACGGGTAGAACTGTACGCTCAGCAATGGATGCTTTGGTTGATATTGGAAGACCGGCACAAATACAATTGGCGGTTCTTGTCGATAGAGGCCATCGTGAACTTCCCATACGTGCAGACTTTGTTGGTAAGAATATTCCTACTGCAAGCTCAGAAAAGATTGTTGTAGAATTAAATGAGATTGATCAAGCAGATCAAGTAAGTATACACGACAAATAAGAAACACACTTTAATGCAGTCCTGAGAGGCTTCAAAGATGTGAATTAACACCCTTATAATGAGAATTTATAAGGAATGTGTTAAAAGCCTCTTTGTGCCTAAGAAAGGTCCCAAAGAGGCTTTTTGTTTCCAATAACATATAGTATAGCTTGTGTTTACTTAGTATAGGTTTTCTTAATTTAACTTCATGGAATAACAAGATTAAGGTATGAAATAAACAATTAGTACAATGATAATTTAGAGGAGGTTAATCAATTTGACTACACAAAATCATGCACCAGTATTAGATGTTTCGGAAGTTCCACCAAAAAGCAAGTGGCTAGTGTTCAGTATTCAACATCTGTTCGCAATGTTTGGAGCAACCATCCTCGTACCAATGTTAGTAGGTTTAAGCCCAGCAGTTGCCCTTGTTTCAAGTGGTTTAGGGACTTTAGCTTATCTTTTAATAACAAGAGGACAAATTCCAGCATACCTAGGTTCCTCCTTTGCGTTTATTGCGCCAATTATAGCCGCAACAGCATTAGGTGGGCCCCAAGCCGCAATGCTTGGTAGTTTTTTAGCCGGAATTGTTTATGGTGTTGTAGCACTATTAATTAAGAGTTTAGGATTAAAATGGTTATTAAGAATTTTACCGCCTGTTGTAGTAGGTCCAGTTATTATTGTAATTGGTCTAGGTTTAGCAGGGGTTGCGGTGAATATGGCGATGTATGAAAATCCAGGTGCTCCACCACAAGATTTAATTTACAGCTCGACGCACTTTACAGTTGCTCTTGTTACGCTAGCAATTACAATTTTATGTGCGATAGTACTAAAAGGATTCTTTGGTCTTGTTCCAATCTTAGCTGGGATCATTGGTGGATACCTTTTTGCTCTAACACAAGGACTTGTTGATTTATCTGGAGTGAGAGAAGCAGCATTTATTCAAATGCCAGACTTCTTAATTCCATTTGTAAGCTATACACCAACTTTCTCATGGGAAGTAGCATTTATCATGGTTCCTGTAGCGGTGGTAACAATCGCAGAGCATATCGGTGATCAAATGGTTTTAAGTAAAGTAGTAGGGAGAAACTTTGTGAAAAAACCAGGCTTACACCGTTCTATTCTAGGTGACGGTGTTGCAACAATGATCGCTTCCTTAATCGGAGGGCCACCAAATACTACCTATGGTGAGAACATTGGTGTCCTCGCTATCACGCGAGTATTTAGCGTATTTGTAATTGGCGGAGCAGCAGTTTTAGCTATACTCTTTGGATTCATCGGAAAAATAACAGCACTTATTGGATCTATTCCAACAGCTGTAATGGGTGGAGTATCAATCCTACTTTTTGGAATTATCGCTTCATCGGGTCTAAGAATGTTGATTGACAATAAAGTTGATTTAGGTAATAAACGAAATCTTATTATATCTTCTGTTATCTTAGTTATCGGAGTTGGCGGAGCATTCTTACAAGTTACAGAAGGTTTACAAATAGCTGGAATGGCGCTTGCTGCCATCATCGGGATTCTCTTAAATCTAGTTTTACCAGGAAAAGAAGCTTCAGTTAGTGAGGAAGAGATGTTTGAAAAAGATGTTGATTAAAAGTAAATAAAGAACTCTTTAATAAAGTCCTGTGAGACTTCGAAGGGTGTTTAAGTCAGGCGCAAAATAGGTTTTTGCTCCTAGCCTTAAGCGATCAAGACACCCTTTCTCTTTTTGGATTGGGTGTCTTTTTTTAAAACTTGCACTAAACTTAGGATAGTAATGGAGGTATGACGATGAATCACTTATTAACGATGAACGAACTTTCGCTTACAGACATTGATGGAATTCTTGAAGATGCTGAAAAATTTAAGAATGGTGAGCAGTGGAACAATAGTAAGCAAACATTTATCGCAAATCTCTTTTTTGAACCAAGTACACGAACAAAATTCAGCTTTGAGGTGGCAGAAAGAAAGCTAAATCTAGATGTTTTAAATTTTGAAGCTCAAACTTCAAGTGTTCAAAAGGGAGAAACACTGTATGATACAATCCGGACGCTACAAGCAATAGGGGCAAGCGCGGTCGTCATTCGTCATCCTCAAGATGAGTATTTTCAGGAGTTAAAAGAAAAGGTACAAATTCCAATCATCAATGCTGGTGATGGTTGTGGACATCATCCTACACAATCCTTATTAGATTTGTTAACAATTAAGCAACAATTTAATAGCTTTAAAGGTCTCAGAATTGCAATTATAGGTGATATTCGTCACAGTCGTGTTGCTCGGTCTAATGCAGAAGTACTTTATAGATTGGGGGCTGAGGTTTTATTTTCAGCACCGAACCAATGGCATGATCAATCAAATCCATACGGACGATACGTTCATATTGATGAAGCAATTGAAACTTCTGATGTAGTTATGTTACTACGCATTCAACATGAACGTCATAGTGAGGCAATGGGTCTTACGAAAAATGATTACCATGAATTGTTTGGATTAACTGTAGAACGTGAAAAAAGAATGAAGCAAGGGAGCATCATCATGCATCCTGCTCCTTTTAATAGGAATGTTGAAATTGCTAGTGAATTAGTAGAGTGTGAACGTTCAAGAATCTTCAAACAAATGGAAAATGGTGTCTTTGTTCGAATGGCTGTATTAAAACGAGCATTACAAAAAGCGAAAGAAGGAGTGGTAGTATGTTAACACTATTAATTAATGGAAGAATCGTAAATCATGAAGGGCAAGTAGAGCAGGTTGAAGTGAAAATTGAGAAAAATAAAATTATAGAAATAGGGTCTAATCTAGATAAAAGTAACTGTGAGATCATAGATGTTAAGGGAAATCTAATCACTGCAGGATTAATTGATGTACATGTTCATCTACGTGAACCAGGCGGTGAACATAAGGAAACCATTGAAACAGGCTCACTCTCAGCTGCAAAAGGTGGATTTACAACCATTGCTGCTATGCCTAACACAAGACCTGTTCCAGATAGTGTGGAACAAATGACTAAGCTTCAAGCTAGAATTAAAGAAACAGCACATGTCAATGTATTGCCATATGCCTCTATTACAATCCGTGAGCTTGGTGAAGAACTAGTGGATATGGAAGGGCTAAAAAATGCAGGAGCATTTGCTTTTACAGATGATGGAGTAGGTATTCAATCAGCAGCCATGATGTTACAAGCTATGAAAAAAGCTGCCTCAATTAACATGCCAATTGTTGCGCATTGTGAAGAGAATACACTTATCAATAAAGGTAGCGTCCATGAAGGAGGATTTTCAAAAGCAAATGGTCTAAATGGGATACCATCTGTATGTGAGTCAGTCCATATTGCTAGAGATGTCCTATTAGCAGAAGCTGCAGATTGTCATTACCATGTATGTCATATTAGTACAAAGGAATCGGTTAGAGTAGTCAGAGATGCAAAGCGTGCAGGAATAAGAGTTACTGCAGAGGTGAGCCCACATCATTTATTGTTATGCGATGAAGATATACCAGGACTTGATCCAAACTACAAAATGAATCCGCCACTCCGTGGAAAAGAGGACCGCGCGGCATTAATTGAAGGCTTGCTAGATGGAACGATTGACTTTATAGCAACAGATCATGCACCACACACAGCAGAAGAGAAAAATGAAGGTATGCTACTTGCACCCTTTGGAATTGTTGGTTTAGAAACAGCCTTTCCTTTACTATATACTCACTTTGTCGAAACAGAAAAGTTAACTTTACAGCAATTAATTAACTATTTAACAGTTAAGCCTGCTGAAACTTTTGGATTAGACCGTGGACGTCTAGAGGTTGGAGCCGTTGCGGATATTACAATCATTGATTTAGACGAAGAACAAGAAATTAATCCAACAACATTTTTATCAAAAGGAAAAAATACACCATTTACTGGCTGGAACTGTAAGGGATGGCCAATCATGACGATTGTAAATGGAAAAATTGTTTGGGAGAAAGGGAGCGTCTTAGTATGAAACGACAACTAGTATTAGAAGATGGAACAGTATTTGTTGGTGAAGCTTTTGGAAGTGAAGAAAATACAATTGGTGAGGTCGTTTTTAATACAGGGATGACAGGTTACCAAGAAATCCTTTCAGATCCATCTTACTGTGGACAAATCGTTACACTAACTTACCCTCTTATCGGAAACTATGGAATTAACCGTGACGATTTCGAATCGATTAATCCTGCCATCCAAGGCTTTATTGTTAAAGAGGTTTGTGACCATCCATCAAACTTCCGTAATCAATTTACATTAGATGAATATTTTAAAGCAAAAAACATACCAGGCTTAGCTGGGATCGATACAAGAAAGTTGACTAGAATCATTCGTCAATATGGTGCACTTAAAGGGGCTTTATGTGGGATGGATGTTAATGTTGAAGAGGTGATTGCTAACCTAAAAGGACACACGTTGCCTACAAACCAAGTGAAGACAGTATCAACCAACAGTGCGTATCCAAGCCCGGGAAGAGGACATCGTGTTGTCTTAGTTGATTATGGTATGAAGCATGGTATCTTACGAGAACTTAATAATAGAGATTGTGATGTTGTCGTTGTTCCTTACAATGTTACAGCAGAAGAGGTATTATCATTAAGACCTGATGGAATTATGTTAAGTAATGGACCTGGTGACCCTAAGGATGTTCCAGAAGCGCTTCAAATGATTAACGGTGTTCTTGGCAAGATTCCATTATTCGGAATTTGCTTAGGTCATCAGTTGTTTGCTTTAGCTAATGGTGCGGATACAGAAAAATTAAAATTTGGACATCGTGGATCAAATCATCCAGTTAAGGACTTAGCAACTGGTAAGGTAGCGATCACTTCGCAAAACCATGGCTACACAGTAACAGAAGAATCATTAAAAAACACAAACATAGAAGTTACTCATATTGCGTTAAATGATGGAACAATTGAAGGGTTGCGCCATAAGGAATACCCAGCATTTACTGTTCAATATCACCCAGAAGCATCGCCTGGACCAGAGGATGCTAACGGATTGTTTAACGAATTCTTACAGATGATTGAAACTAACAAGAAAGCAGGGGAAAAAGTATGCCAAAACGTATAGACATTAACAGTAT
Organism: Bacillaceae bacterium; assembly: GCA_041640535.1. Taxonomy (GTDB): domain Bacteria; phylum Bacillota; class Bacilli; order Bacillales; family Bacillaceae_L; genus Litchfieldia. Next base: position 483 of record JBEQAC010000149.1, on the reverse strand, counting down.
TCTAGTAATCGGATCGGGTCCAATTGTCATTGGGCAAGCAGCAGAATTTGACTATGCAGGCACACAAGCATGTATCGCATTAAAAGAAGAAGGATACAAAGTTATCTTGGTAAACTCAAACCCTGCAACCATTATGACAGATACTGAGATTGCAGATAAAGTTTATATTGAACCACTAAATCTTGAGTTTGTAAGTCGTATCATTCGTAAAGAACGACCAGATGCCATTCTTCCTACACTTGGAGGTCAAACAGGACTTAACCTTGCAGTAGAATTAGCAAACTCAGGTGTACTTGATGAATGTGGTGTAGAGATTTTAGGAACGAAACTTTCTGCCATTGAAAAAGCAGAAGACCGAGATCTTTTCCGCACATTAATGAATGAATTAAATGAGCCTGTACCAGACAGTGATATTATCCACAATTTAGAAGAAGCTTTTAACTTTGTTGAGAGAATTGGGTATCCAGTTATTGTTAGACCAGC
>JBEQAC010000148.1:0-8029 GCA_041640535.1 Bacillaceae bacterium | reverse complement strand
GTTGGGCCGACCATTGGCTTTCTGCTCGGGGATAGCATACAATCCTATAGTGCAAAATATATGCGAAAATTTCAGGATCGCTTTGATATATATGATGAAATACAAGGCTTGATTTGTGCTTTTGCAGAAGAGAATATTGACTGGAACAGAAAGGTAGCATACGGTCTGTATTATAATCCTAATGGGAGAACTATAGATGAACAATGGAGCTATGGGGTATTCCCCATTCCCAGTGTGATTTATCGCCGTTATTTCCATAATAGCGATGATACGATCGAGCGACTGAAACAAATGACCGGATATAGAGTATTTAACTCTAACCGTTTCTCTAAATATGAGTTTTATCAGCTTCTAATTAGGGATCCTAAACTCTCCTCCCATTTGCCGCAAACGATTAATCTTTCTCTGACTGCAAGAACATTAAGGAAATTCTTGCTAACTCATAATGAAGTGATCCTAAAGCCAACTGACCTTTCACGAGGAAGAGGGATTATTTACCTGAACTATGAACAGGGAAAGGGTGTTACGGTTATTGACCATCGCCCCGAACGCCCGGTAAAAAAAGAACTTTCTGGAGATCAACTCCTTTCCTATCTGCGAAGGGAAATTGTCCATCCCGAGAGATATCTGATTCAAGCCTTAATTCCAATGGCACAAGTTTATTCGTCACCCTTTGATATCCGGGTTGTAATGCAGAAAAATGAAGAAGCCTTATGGATATGCAATGGAATGGAAGCTAGGCATGCTGTGGAAGGCAGCTTCGTAACCAATTTAGCAAAGGGCGGTCATGCTACATCGGTAGATGAGGCCCTATCAAAAGTGTTTAGAAGCTCTCAGAAAGTGAAGTCGAAAGTGGAAGAAATAAAAGAAATTAGTAAAGAAATTTGCCAGCGAATTGAGGAAGGATATCCGGAAAGTCACTTTGCTGAGTTTGGAATCGATTTAGGAATCGATAAGAAAGGGAAGATTTGGATCATCGAAGCAAATGTTTATCCCAGCTTTAAAGGGATTAAGCATTTTAAGATGAGTCAATATCGAAACATTCGCTACACCCCACTTCGCTATGCACATGCTATTAGTGGATTCAATAAAAAGGAAATTTTATCCAATATATAAATCGGAGCGAGGGCATGCCAAGGCATGCCCTCTTCCATTGGTTGCAGAAAAAAACTCGTCTCTATAACAAAGGAGACGAGTCAAGATTATTTTCTGAATTGTAATCAATATAAGCTTGAATTTTTCTATACATGCTTTTGTCTTTCAGCTTTCGGAACCCAGTGTAGCGGGGAGTGGGATTGGCTTCGATAACCCAAGTGTGGCCTTCTTGATCAATTCCCATATCAAGCCCCCAAATATGGTGGTCAGAATAGATTTTACTTAACTGTTCGGCTGTCCTGAGTGCAATGCGATGGACTTCAGAAGAGACGAAATCTTGGGAGATTTGCAATCCTGCACGTCCTAGCGCAGTTGCCAATGGCAGTACCTTTCCTCTACGGGCAAGATTCGTGACAATGTAACCCTGGCGTGCAACCTTTGCATAAGTTCCCGTGACCTCCCAGGAAGCCCCTCTTTTTCGCTGTACCACAACTCTGAGATCGAACGGACAATTTTCAATTCTTGCTAACTCAATGCACCGCTGTACTAGGTAAGGTCGGGGTCTTTTATACTTACGTATAAAATCATAAACAGGGCCTTGCTCCTGAAAAAACTCTTTTTTATTTTTTATATGAACTTCATATAGCTTTTCTGCGCTTTTGGAAACCTTAAGGATACCTCTGCCTCCGCAGCCGGAAAGAGGTTTTAAAATGACCTTATTATATTTATTGAGAAAGTTCCAAAGAGTATCCTCTGAAAACAGGGCTGTTTCCGGTACAGATGGCCTTAGGATTTCATCGGATAAGAAAATATGGTATTTTTTCCACTTGCCTCCTTCAAATAGATCCATTTGTATCACTTCCTATCTTTTCTAGTTAAAAATCAGCTAAAGCCTTAGCATAATAGAATGGAGTAGTTACAACTTTATAAAATAAATCCCGGGAATCGTTCTTTAGGTGCAAAGGAAGGCTGTGCATGTGGAATTTATTGATTTCAAGTATCCATACTTTCTGTTGAGGATCAATGATCACGTCTATGCCCACATCTCCATAATGCCCTAGAGACTTATCGATCATTTCACAAGCCTTCTTACAAATGTCGGATATGTTTTGTACTTTTAATGAAGCTTCTTCTTCTGTTAGATTAAATATCTCACATAAGGCTTTCTCCCCTGGAAGTACGTATCCTGAAGAGGTAAAATTGGTAGCGATTCCGCCTTTTCTACCTAAACGCGCAATGATAGCAGAACAATTCCACTGCTTACTATAATCCTTTTGCATAATAACTCGAAAATCAACCTTACGTTCATTATAGGTTAAGGGAACAGCTTGCTGAGCGATGTATTGTTGACCTGATAGGGTGTTATGAATAAAATCACTTAGTCCTTCCTTGCTTTTGACATGCACAATCTTGTTGAATCGGTTCATAAATCGATAACCTTCTTTTATTTTTCTTCCCCTTAATAATCCTTCCCCTCTTAAGCCGTTTACTCTTTTTAGATAGACCTTATCAAAAGTATCTAGTACTTTTTCCAGATCGCCTGAAGTCTCTACTTTGATGGTATGGGGCAAATGCTCACGAAGCTCCGGATAAGGGGATAAGGTTTGCCATAGATCCCACTTATTAAACAGTTCAGTGTTGAACATGCGGTCTCCGATGGTTCTGCTGATATGTCTGCTTATTCTCCTTGGAATCGTTTTTCTGCGATAGATGGCTCCCGGGTAGGGAAAAACCCCATAATGCCAAGGAGACTTGGTTAGAGGAGCAGGAGAGTAATAATATCCCTTCACTGTTTTTGTCTTGGTACTGAATGAATTGGCCGCACAAATAAATATAAGTCCCTTTATCTCTTGATAATTTTGAAAATAGGCCTCATATTTCGGCAAAAGTTTCTTTTTCATGCCATTCATGCTCTTAAAGGCAACAAAAGCAATTACGGGACCCAAATTGATTTCACCATCGTGAATCTTCATCTCAAAGGAAATTGAATCTGGCAGTATGAATGGAAGCTCTAGCTTGGTGGATAAACAGATTGTGTCATTCGATAGATCAGAATCGAAAATGACTTCGACTTCTTTTTTCCATGCCCCAACCTTAAGAATGGTTCTGCGAGGATTCGCAACCTGTGAAAGGAAGGAATCAGAAAGGGAAATTTGATTTTGCTTCAAATGCGGCATGCGCTTGATTAGCACATTCATTACTCCCTCCGTTAATCTATGATTATCGTTCTTTAACAGAATATGATTTTTATGGAAAATGGTGTTGTGCAAAGGTCCAAACCAAGAACAAAGGAAACTCAGTAAATTAAGTTGTTGGTCTATACCCCCTTGGAAGTATGAACATATACTATTGATATCAAACTATTTGAAAGGAGTGACGGGCACTGACTAGAAAGCTTCAAATCGTACTGGGTAAAATGGATTCACAACACATGGTGATTCATCCGGCTTATGCAGCTCTGTTTGATCAGTGTAGAAATCAGAGAATCAATCTTCGATACGGAGTCCAAATGTTAAACCTCCCCATTTCCTTTTGCTCCGATGTGTCCCTTGGGCAACTATCGCTGCCTCAATCAGTTATTGCTAACCTAAAAATCCCTTTGACAAGTTATTTCGAAATAAATATCGACAAAAGTGAAGTGCATATCGGTCCCTATATAGGAATCTTAATAGACAAGAAAAAGGGGAACCTGGAAAGAAAACTCAATATTCTTGACGATTATGTTTCTTCATATGAGAAGATAGGCGGCTCTATCCTAGCTTTTTCACTAGAAGGAGTTGATAGGAAAACCAGTATGATAGAGGGTCTCCTATATGACCCACAACGCCAAACTTGGGACAAAGGAATTTTCCCGTTCCCCTCAGCCGTTTTTAAAACAATACGCTGGAATGCAGGATGGAGAAGCTATTTTCAGACGAAGGTTGGAAAGCGAGTATTCAATGATTATGGCTTTGATAAATGGGAGATGTATGAATGGCTTCATGCCTATTCCAACCTGAAACAACATTTGCCTAGAACTGCTCCTTTTGGTAGTCCAGATGGCTTCGAATTGTTAAGTCAATTTCAAGACGTTTATATCAAGCCAGTGGATCGCTCTCTTGGAAAGGGAATAAAGAAGCTATCTAAGAAGGGCGAAGAGATTTACCTGTTTGAAAAAAGAGGAAATCACACGGTAACTATTCGATTTAAAACTTTGGATGAAGTTCAGGTTTTCTTGCAAAAGAAGATTAAAAATAGGAAATATATTATTCAGGAAGCGCTTGACCTTCAAACATACCAAGGAAAACTAATTGATTTTAGAGTGATCATGGTAAGAAATTCTTCCGGGAATTGGGAACAACAAGGAATTATCTCCAGGTACGGTCGTCGTAATCATATTGTCAGCAATATATCTTCAGGGGGCAGAGCAGAAAGTGGAGGAGCGACTATTCATAGGATGATTCATACTAAAGCGGATGAAGCAATCGCTATTGAAGAAAAGATGAAATCAATTGCGATAGAGGCAGCCAGATGTATCGAGAAGCGTGGCATTCACTGTGGAAACTTAGGAATTGATATGGCAATAGATCAAAATAAAAAAATATGGATTATTGAGATGAACAATAATAATCCGGATCATACGATTGCACTAGATGCGGGTGACAGACAACTTTATGAAAGTACATTAGAAAATCTTATGTTGTACACAAAGAGTCTGGCTGGGTTTCAAGAGAAAGAGAGGAACTAGTAGATGGGTACTCCAAAAGTGACAGTACTCGTACCTGTATATAATCGGGAGAAGTTTATCTCTCAATGTATTGAGAGTACTATAAATCAAACCTTTAAAGACTGGAAACTCGTCGTAGTCGATGATGCATCAACTGATAATACATTGAACATAGTTTGCTGTATGTAAGTGATGATAGAAGAATACAATGTATCAAACTTGATAGCAATGTAGGGGTTGGAAAAGCGCTAAATAAGGGTCTGGAGAGTGTTTCTACCGAATATTATCTTACTTTGGATTCCGATGATTGGCTAGATCCCTCAGCAATTGAAGTACTCTACAAAGAAATGAGAAAGCAACCAAAAGATACGAGTTTAATTTACGGGAACTCTATCAAGTGGATTAAAAGAAAGGGCAAATAGGTAAGAGGAAAGGTTCAAAAATATCAGTGTAAAAGCTACAAAAATCTTACGATTATAGAGGTCTAAACAGGAAGCGAATTAGTTGAGGAGGATATCACTCGTTTTATAATGGATTGGGAAGAGATTGAGGAACTGAATAATTAATTGTTCCCTTATAGAGATAATTGTCAGCTCAGCAGTCAATTCTTCTGTAGGGAACAGATCTTATGAGAAGGAAAATAATAAAATATGGCATGCCTTTAATTGTTGTAGCTAAATATATAAAATTGCCTCACAGTTTTTACACTTATGAGGCAATTTCATTTTTCTCATTAGTATTTAATTACCGTGATTTTCATCATGAATAATGAAAGATTTCATTTTCTTATACATGATCAATTTCTGCTAGATTTATACATTGCTGTATAATGTATGGACAAGGCTTCTTGTGTTTTTTGATAAATTCCATTACGGAGTCTTTTCCGCGGGCAACTTCTTTAACTTTTTTGTAATGAACTTCGTATAGATTCTCTTCAATTTGAATGAATTTAAAGATGCCCCGGCCTTCACACCCCCACAGGGGCTTCAGGATCACTATTTGGAATCTCTCCCTAATTTCCAAAGGTTCTCATCAGTGAACAGCTGAGTCTCGGGTAAATGAGCCTGTAATTTTTCATCTAGTCGAAGAAGATGGTATTTTCTCCATTTTCCACCTTCAAATAAATCCATAGTCCATCACCTTTTCTATTGGGGTGGAAATAGACCCAACAAATACTGTGCTTTTTCTTGTTCTCTTTTTAGAAACTGAACAATCCTTTTTGTAGATAGTTTTTTATAAGTTTTTTTCCTTAAAAATCGATCAAAAATATATGGGAATGCCAAATCAAGCGTTAATATCTTTTTTTCTTCAGGACTCAATTTATTTTCGGTGAGATAGGCGCTAAAAAGGATATTAAATTTATCTTTATCCCATCTTTTGTATCTGCGCATGAGGACATAAAGAATTCTCGTGATGTCTTTTGAAGGAAAATCAAACCTTACGTCTTCCCAATCTATTACATGGAGGGAATCACCATTAGCCTTAATATTGAAGGTATGAAAGTCGCCATGGCATAAAAATCGCCTATGTTTATAAGGATTATTTAAAATCAGTTGTCGAACCTTTTCACCTGTTTGAATGAAGAATTCCATTTCATTAAGAACTGCATTGATCTTTTCAGGTGCATTGCTTTTGAATTGTTCTCTCCAGGATTTAAGATGTGCTAGTTTTTCATCATATTCCCTTTCCAAATTCCCTTCAGGAGAGCTATTGTCATTAGATGGATAAAAGCTGATGGAATTTGAATGGATCATTCCAAGCAGTGCTCCCATTCTTGCTATTCTTTTTTTACTTATTAATGGATAGTGTTTTCCTGAAACCCATTTCTGCAAGACGTAGGGATACTGGCTCCATACTATAAATGCTTTTCCCTCTCTAGTGAGTATAGTCTCTGGGATCAGAATTCCTTTATTTCTCAGATGCTCTTCTGCTTCTAAAATAAAGTTTTGTCGTTCAAGTGTAGTATACAAGGTTTTTAAAACCAGGGGTCCCTTATCTGTTTGTAGTTTTAAAACAAAAGATTTTGGACTGTCGTGGATTTTTTTTGTTCTGTGAATGTCAATTCCATACTCCAATTTAACGAGTTGGATGAGCTTTTTCATTGGAAACCCCCAATCATTTTAAAATCCTGCCGGGGATTTGGCGTAATAGGTGTAGTAACGACCTTATCAAACATTTCAAATCAGTTGATAATCCAATCATGTCTTCTGACACCTCAGAGGAAAAGAACACATCTACTTTTTTCTTCCAAGCACCGATACATAAGATCTTTTGATTAGAAGATTCATATTCTTGTGGCTTCAGCTTTTCTGGAAGAAGTTGGTTTGGCTTTATGCTCCTGAACAGTTTTAACTTCATTAGATCACTCCAGAATGTATTGTTGGATTGGATTTCTGTTCATCCAACTTCCATTATTATATGTAATTTTTGTGGCATCGGTCTGTGCACGGGTCCACCAATAGTATAATGAGATTTTTCCCTAATCTACTTTTTCTAAATATTTTTAGGATGTTGAACTATAGCGTATTCATTTTTTTTACATATATTATTGACAAAGGGCTGTTAGAAGGGAGGAGTCGTGCTGAAAAAGAAGTTTTATATCGTGAATGACGGATATTCGGAGCATATCATGCTCCAACGCTAATACTTATCAACGGGATGAAGTCCATTACCTTAAAAGCCGCTCAATGTTTAGACAAAAAGGGCATTCATTGCAGTAATTTAGGTGTCGATATGGCTATTGATAGAAAGGGAAGAATTTGGATAATCGAAATAACAATAATAACCCGGATCCTACGATTGCTCTTAATATTGGTGATAGAAAGCTGTATCAAAAGATATTAGGAACCAACATGCTGTATGCGAAGAGGCTGGCTAGGTTTTGAATGAAAAATAAAAAAGAGAAGGTGATATCAACACATGAAAATAATGGTTATAGAGTATGCTATTCATCCTATCTATGAGAATCCAAAAGAAGGCGATTAATTATGGAATGTTTTATTGATCGAAAAAATTAAGGGATTTGGACTCCTGAGGTTCAGTTGGAGGATGGGTTGAGGGAATTGTACGGAAGTGGCTAATTCATAGTTTTCTACTTGTTTGTAAAGTCAATTCAGGATTCAAAAGAAGGCCATATGCTTAGAACGCATGATTAAATTTATATGAGGAAGATCTAATCCTAATCGTGAGGGTGATTGAATTGACACCTACTAACAATATGAAAGAAGA
>JBEQAC010000147.1:0-8131 GCA_041640535.1 Bacillaceae bacterium | reverse complement strand
TTACTGTTTCTTTACCTGCATTAATTAAATCAGCATCTAATTCTTCTAGTGTGGGATAAGGACCGATACCAAGCAAGCCATTTTCTGATTGAAGCATAACCTGCTTATCCTTTATGTAATTCGCAACGAGCGTAGGCATTCCAATCCCTAAGTTTACATAATACCCATCCTTAATCTCTTTTTCAGCGCGAATGGCGATCCGTTCTCTCATTGTTAAACTATCCTTCATGACCTTTCCACCCTTTCTTTTAAAATTTTTTCCGATGCTGATTATTCTTTGTATGTTCGCTTCTCAATTCGTTTTTCTTGCCTTCCTACGATTAATCTTTGCGTATAAATACCTGGGGTATGGACAGTATCTGGTTCAATGCTTCCAACCTCCACTAATTCTTCGACTTCAGCAATGGTAACTCTACCAGCGGAGGCCATCATCGGATTAAAATTCCTTGCTGTTTTTCGGTATACCAAGTTTCCAAATGTATCTGCTTTAAAGGCTCGAATTAAGCTAAAGTCAGCATAAAGGGCCTCTTCAAGCATATATTCCTTTCCGTGAAAAACTCGAATTTCTCTTCCTTCAGCAAGGGGAGTACCCACTCCTGCTGGTGTATAAAACGCAGGAATACCTGCACCACCAGCTCTTATCTTTTCAGCAAGTGTTCCTTGAGGAAGCAACTCTACTTCAATTTCTCCAGCTAAAAGCTGACGTTCAAATTCTTTATTTTCACCTACATAAGAAGCAATAATCTTTTTTATTTGGTGATTTTTTAATAGTAATCCAAGACCCCAATCATCCACACCGCAATTATTAGATATAACAGTAAGATCTTTTACATTTTTCTCTGCCAATGCAACAATGAGATTTTCTGGAATCCCTACTAGTCCAAAGCCACCAACCATAATCGTAGAACCATCTTGGATATCGTCGATTGCTTCCATAAATGAATGAAAAACTGGCTTCATTTTTAAAACTCCTTTCAAAAACAGCTTAAAATCGTAAATTCAAACTTATCCAAATCACACAGGAACATAATCCACTTCAATTTCCATATCTAATAAAGCAGAGCTTAAGCTTTTCCCGTGGGCATCGATACTTAATGAACGTGTCACCCCTCCACTTAACGCGTTATACATGACAAAGTTTAATGCGCCAATTGTCGGTAACTCATAACGAATCACTTCACCATGAACAATTCCGCTGAACCATTCCTTTACCTTCTCCGAGGTTACTTGCTTTCTAATAGTCTCGTAATCTTTCATATCATAAGCAATCAACGAAATATTTGAAATATTCCCCTTATCACCTGTTCTAGAATGAGCTAATTCTCTGAGTTTCATCGTTTTGCACCTCTTTGTATAAAACATCAACCTCAATATCGTCTTCAGGAATGAGAATCGAACCAATCGCAATCACCTGACGGATATGAAGTCTCACACCCCCGCCACCAGCTGGTCCATTTGTCATTAATGAATCAAAGTCGTGGCAAATTCTTTCTGCATCCTCTTCCAAAATCGTTCGTCCTGCAACTCTTAACCTGACATCCTTACTATGATGGGAATGAGAATCTAGCTTACTAGATAGTGATTCTCTATATAGAGAATTTACTCCGATCAGATCGATTCTTAATTCCTCCACAGGTACGTTTAAAATGGATAATCTTTTCTCAATAATCTCTCCAGCTAATTTGGCTCTTTCATATGCGCCTGTACCACCATAGCTAATTTCACATTCAGCAATAAAACCATCACGATATCCAATGCTGGTTTTATATAATCCACTTTTTTCTTTGCCACTGACATCACGTATAGCGACTTTGTCTATCTCAACCTCAATGACTTTTACATTAGAAAAATCAGCAATCACATCAGGTGTCTTATAATTTGCAGGATCATGGATTTCATAAACGATTTGCTCTTTCACCGTAGCAGGACTTACAATCCCTCCTGTACCATCAAGCTTTGTAATTGTAATATCTCCATTTTCTTCAATTTCTGCGATAGGATAGCCTAAATTCCATATCTCAGGTACATCCTTATATCCAGGATCTGCAAAATAACCACCCGTCACCTGACATCCACATTCAAGCAAATGTCCAGCCATAATCCCTTTTCCAAGCATCTGGTAATCACTTGAATTCCATTTAAATTCATACATTAGAGGACCAAGGACTAAAGCTGGATCCGCTGCGCGACCTGTAATCACAATATCTGCACCATTTTCCAGCGCTTTTACAATACCCTCTGCACCAATATAAGCATTTGCTGAAATAATTGAAGGTTTTAGGTTTTTTAATTTTTCACCTGTTTCTAACAGCGGTAAATCCATATATTGATCGATTAAATAAAATACATCATCACCAGTTACCACTGCAATTTTTAACGAAGGAATATTTAAGTTTATGGCAATTTCATATATTTTCTCAGCAGCTGCTTTGGGATTTGCAGCTCCCATATTCGTAATCACTTTCACTTTCTTATCCACACAAGCCGGCAATACTTTTGTAAAACGGTATTCCAACCATTCATTATAGCCTTTGGCTGGATTTCTCAGTTTCTGTAGCTGCGCCATGGCAATTGTTCGTTCAGCCAAGCACTCAAAGATGATATAATCAAGATTCCCTTTTTCGATAATATCAATGGCAGGCTCTATCCGGTCTCCTCCATACCCAGCACCTGATCCTATTCTTATTTTTTTCATATGAATGTCCTCCTCTTTCCCGTGCGACTTACCTACACTTTGAAACAAGCCACACCATGACTATCATTAACATATCTTAATTGAGGAACTTCTTGTCGGCATTCTTCAGTGGCGAGAGGACAACGGTTTGAGAACGAACAACCCTTTGGTTTATTCATTAAGCTTGGAACCTCACCTTTTATAATCTGACGTTCCCGCTCGGCTTCAAGAACAGGATCAGGTACAGGTACAGCATCAAGTAATGCTTGCGTATATGGATGCAATGGATTTTCATAAAGTGACTTCCAATCCGATATTTCAACGATTTGTCCTAAATACATAACTGCAATTCGGTCACTAATATGCCTTACAACTGTTAAGTCATGTGCAATAAACAAATATGTTAATCCAAGCTTTTCTTGCAAGTCTTCTAAGAGATTAATTATCTGTGCTTGAATGGAAACATCCAAGGCAGAAATAGCTTCATCACAAACAATAAAAGATGGATTACTAGCTATCGCTCTTGCGATCCCGAGTCTTTGTCTTTGTCCACCACTAAATTCATGAGGAACCCGATCTTGAAGTGCTGGATCTAAACCGACCAAACGGAATAGTTCATCCACTCTTTCTCTGTACTCTTGTTGATTTTTAACCAGCTTATAATTTCGGATAGGCTCACCAACAATATCTCCTGCGTTTTGCCTTGGATCTAATGAACCGTATGGATCCTGAAAGATCATTGAAATATCCCGTCTGAACTTTTTCAGTTTTCGTTCTGGCAGCTTCCCATAATCTGTTCCATTAAAAAGGAGACTTCCTCCTGCAATTTCATTAAGGCGTAATACACTCCTTGCTAGAGTCGACTTTCCACATCCACTTTCTCCCACAAGACCAAATGTCTCTCCCTTTTTAATTTTAAAGCTGACATGATCAACCGCGCTTAACTCCCCTACTTTACGATGGAAAAATCCTTTCATTATTGGAAATGATACCTTTAAATCTTTTACTTCCAATATAATATCTTCATCCTTAGTCTTCTGATTTTGTCCTTTAACTGGACGGATTTCTTCGTTCTTTATCTTTTCAGGGGTGGTCATTTTTGTTATATCGTAATGACAAGCGGTGAAATGATCCTGATCACCACTTACCTTTCTAAGCTTTGGCGAAGTTTTTGTGGCACATGCTTCTGTAGCATATACACATCTTGTTACAAATGGACAAATATCCTTTCGATTCCGTAAATCAGGAGCCAACCCTTCAATCGGAATTAGCTTTCGATCCTTAGGATCATTTAAACTAGGCACTGCTTTCATTAATCCAATTGTGTAAGGATGTCTTGGATTTGCAAATATATCCTTCGCTGTCCCCGACTCTAAGATTTCACCTGCATACATGACATAAATTCGATCTGCATAGCGGGCAACGATACTAAGATTATGAGTAACCATGACCAATGCTGTTTTTGTTTGTTTAACTAAATCTCGAAGTAGTTCTAGTACCTGAGCTTGTGTTGTGACATCAAGCGCTGTAGTCGCCTCATCAGCAATTAAGATTTTCGGATCACAGGATAGGGCCATGGCAATCATAATCCGTTGTCTCATTCCACCACTGAATTGGTGCGGATAATAATCAACTCTTTGCTCTGCATCTGGAATTCCTACCTGCTTCATTAGTTCGATGGCACGACTTCGCGCTTGTTTGCGGCTTACCTTTAGATGTAGGATAACCGACTCTTCTATTTGTTTTCCTACGGTCATGACTGGATTTAAGGAAGTCATCGGCTCTTGAAAGACCACTCCTATTTTTCCACCGCGAATGTCTTGAATCTCAGAGCTTTTCGGCCCAAGTTTTAACAAATCCTTTCCTTCAAATAAGACTTGCCCACCGGTAATTTTCCCTGGAGGCATTTCAATTAACTGAAGTCCAGAGTATTGTGTAACCGACTTCCCACTACCACTTTCCCCTACAAAGGCAACAACCTCCCCTTCATCCAAGTGATAGGACACATGATTTACTGCTTTTAAAATTCCACCCTCTTGTTTGAACTGAGTCTCTAAATTCTTCACTTCTAATAGATGGCTCACTTGAACTTACCCCCTCAATAGTTTCCTATAACGAACCTCTTAATCTTGGATCAAGTGTGTCACGTAAGGCATCACCGACAATATTAAATGCTAAAACCACAATCATAATAACGACACCGGGTGCAATTGATAAATAAGGTAATGTTCGAAGATGATTATATCCATCACTCACCATCGCTCCCCATGAAGCCATAGGTGGGTTAATCCCTAACCCTAAGAAGCTTAAACCTGCCTCAATTAAGATGGCTACACCCAAATTCATCGTCATTAAAACGATATTTGGAGCGATACAGTTGGGTAAAATATGAACAAATGCGTTTTTGAAACTCCCTGCCCCACTTATTTTCCCTGCTGTTACATAGTCTAGCTGCTTAATACTTTTTACTTGTCCTCGTGTCAAACGGGCATATGATGGAATCATTCCTATTCCAATCGCTAACATAATATTATCTAAGCCCTTTCCTAACACAGCTCCGATAAACATCGCCAAGATAATTAATGGAATGGACATCATCACATCCATAAATCGCATGATGATTCCTTCAACCCAGCCACCGATGTAGCCTGATATAAGTCCGAGCAGCATCCCGATACTACCAGCAATCGCAACCGAAACAAAGCCAACCGCTAACGATACTCTAGTACCGTAAATAATTCTGGAGAGAACATCTCTTCCAAGCGCATCAGTTCCTAGTAAATGTTCCTTTGAAGGCTGTTGCAACGAATTTAAAAGGTTCTGTTCAATTGGGTCATGTGGAGCAATAAGTGGTGCAAAAATAGCGACAATAAATGCTAAAAGTAAGATAGCTAATCCAAAAATGACAATTTTCCGAGCTAACATAATCCGCCAAAAACGCTTAAAACTACTTGTTTTTGTAGGAATATTCGTTTCTACTACTTGCATTCCACCACTGTCATTAACCTCTACTTTTTCAACAGTATTCTGCATCTTAATTACTCCTTTCTATGAAATTCTTATTCTAGGATCAATATACCCATATGCGATATCAACAATTAGATTACATAATGACACCCCTGCAGCAATAACAAAGACGGCACTTTGAACAAGCTGATAGTCCTTATTTAAAATTGACGTTATTAACATGTCCCCCATACCAGGAATTACAAATACTTGCTCAATGAGAACAGAACCGCCAATCATATTACCAAGAGACATCCCCATCAACGTAACAATTGGAATCATTGCATTTCTTAGTGCATGTTTGTAAATAATCACTTTCTCGCCTAGACCCTTTGACCGCCCAGTTCTAATGAAATCCTGTCTTATCACCTCAAGCATGGCTGACCGAGTTTGTCTTGCAAATGTTGCAAGAGGTCCTAATGAAAGAATGGTCACTGGCATAATCATCTTTTTAATGGATAACGTAAAATCTTCCGTTGGCCATGTAAAGCCTTGAACCGGTAATAGATTTAATTTCAAACTTAAAATATACACACACAAGATACTGAGCCAAAACACAGGTGTTGCCATCCCTATATTGGCCATAACTGTAATAATTGAGTCAATTAGCTTACCACGCCTTATGGCAGCAATAACTCCAAGGAGTACTCCAAAAACAACAGCCAAAATAAAAGCTGGAATTGCAATCATGAGCGTTACTTTTAATCTCGATAAAATAAAGGGACCAATGTCTTGGCGATAGGCAATTGATTGACCAAATTCACCTTTAGCAATATTACCAAGCCAAGTGAAATACTGAACTGGAAGTGGTTTATCTAATCCGAATTCTTTTGTATAGTGTTCAATTTGTTCAACTGAAGCGTCAGGACCCAAATACATGATGACAGGATCACCAGGCATTGAGCGCATAATGAGAAACACCATCAGCGTAACGACAAAAATAACTACAATCGTTTGCAAAATACGTCTAATAATAAACGTAGTCACATCTGTTCCCTCCCTCAATAGAAACCAAAAGGGGAAGATAGAATCCTCCCCATATTCTTTAATATTCTACCGTTTATTTATCCAACCAAACATTATCCGGAGTCCAGAAAGATGAGTGAGTTAAACCAAAACCGTCATCTTTTACATATTTTTGTTTCACAAAGATTCCCATTGGGATATAGAGTGGTTTTCCGACTATAGCGTATTTGTCATAAACAAGCTTCTGAATTTCATGAGAAGTTCTTGTTTTCACCTCATCATTCGGTGCCTGTTGATTTTCTCTTAATAGTTCTAGTACATCCTCTGGGTGAATAATACCTTTCGCATAAAATGCCCCATCTGGATCTAAATGTCTGTACATATATAGTCCTAAGTCAGGTTGAACGGAATGGAAGTGCCCCATAAGTCCACCTTCCCAAGTACTAAAATAAAGTGATTGGTTTTTCGCTTCATCAACCATGATTAATTCAGCATCAATACCTACTGCCGCTAAAAAGCCTTGAACTGCTGTGAATACATCTTTTGTATTTTGACCAGAAAACAGCTTTGTCTTAAATCCATCTGGATAACCAGCTTCAGCAAGGAGTTCTTTCGCTTTTTCTGGATTATACGGATATCCTTTTACCTCTGGACTGTACGTATAGGCATCAGGAGATCCCCATTGGTTTGTTGCAACATAATAACCTTTTCCAAAGTTCTCTGCGATGATATTTTCGTCAATTGCATAGGATAATGCTTGACGTACTCTTACATCAGCAAATGGAGATCCTTCGGTTACACTATCAGGAATAATCCCGACACCTACTGACCCAATTCCATTCTTGTGTAACACCACATCGAACTTTCCACTATCAATTAACTCGTTTGCCACATCAATATTCCCTACTTGTAAGACATCAACCTCACCAGCTTGTAAGGCGGCCGCTGCTGTCATGGCATCTTCAATAATTAACATTTGAATGGCGTCTAGCTTAGGCTCACCAGCTTCCCAATAATTTGGATTTTTCTTGTAGCTCACCGACACGTTAATTTCCCACTTATCTAGTAAGAATGGACCTGTTCCTACAGGATTTTTATATGCCCATTCTTTATCATGTTCATTAAAAGCAGTTGGTGAAATATAGCGGATAAAATATCCGATTGCTTGTAAAGAACTTGAATTCCACTCTTTTAAATTAATACGAATCGTGGTTTCATCAACAACATCCATCGAATCAATATTCGCTGTTTCCGTTCTTTTATTTTCAATATACTTTTCAATATTCCATTTCACTGCTTCTGCATTAAAATCTGTACCATCATGAAACTTTATGCCTTCATTAAGGTTAAACGTAATAGTCTTAGCTTCAGCATCAGTCTCCCAGCTCTCTGCTAACCATCCAACCATCCCACCTTTTTCATCGAAGTGTAATAATGATTGAAGCATCGGATCTAAGAAAGGTAGTGGACCATTGTTTGTAACTT
>JBEQAC010000146.1:0-8146 GCA_041640535.1 Bacillaceae bacterium | reverse complement strand
AGGTAGCAGTTGGTTCAAAAGGAATCCAGCCATACCCTGGAAAATAGACCTCAACCCAGGAATGAGCATTGGCGTTTCGAACATCATAAGTTCCTGGACCTAATGGATCTTGCTCAGCTAAATAGTAGGATTGATGCGTCTCATCGATTCTTTTTGTGCCATGAGTATAACCTTTCACCCAGCGGGCAGGTATATCAAGCGTTCTCGTTAACACAACCATTGCAGTGGAAAAATAATCACAGTAGCCTTCTTGAATTTCAAATAAGAATCGTTCAACAAAATCGTCACTTTCACCTAAACCTAGGTCGGGCTCCGTCGTGTACGCATAAGTTTCCTTCAAGTACAATTCAATTGCCTTCACCTGATCATAGGGATTCGTTTGTTCAGCCACGATTTCTTTCGCAAGCTCTGAAACTCTCGCTGGCAATTCACTAGGTAATTGCAAGTATTTATCCCAATAGTTATCTTCAACCACAATGGACCTAGCAGCTCTTAATCCATCTTCATCGATTAATGGCACCTGAGAGGTAACCTGATATTGTTCAGGAAACATCCCAGCATTATTCAAATAATGTAATTCTGCTACACTTGGTAACCAGAGGAGAGAATCTTCTCCCTCAACATGAGTGCCATATGGAATATGATCAAGTGCTCCATCTCGTTCCACACTCTCGACAATTTCAACTTTCTCTATTTTGTAGGAACCAAATAAGACATGGCTCTTATAGGCGGAATGGGTTGAAACGGAAATCGTTTGTGTAACTGCTCTTGTTTCTAACAAGGAAATATCAATTGGAGATTCATTCATAACAAAAAGAGATTGCTCTTCTTTATCTGAAAGAACCACATAACTGTTAAGATGATAGCTCTCATCTTCATGCTCCCAACCAGATCCATTATAGACATAACGAACTTCACCTCGATAATAGGTGGGGTCAGAGGTTTCTACACTCATCACAGGGGAGTAATCATAATCAAATGCACCACCTAATTGACGATCATCACGACTATATCCGGATATAATTTCACCTCTATCTGTATCCGCTCGATCCCCAACATGAACTTGGTCTGCATAAGATGAAATGGCCGGTTCTCCACCAGTGAATTTCTTCCACGCAGTATAAGGATCCGTTAAAAGTGGACCAACATCAGGTGCAACGATCGAGAAAGGGAGTAGGACACAGAAAAAAATAGCGATTGGTGCAATAACCGTCCCAGGATAATCACTTAAATGCTCAAAGCCTTCTGGGCTTTTTTCTGAGAGAACTTTAAGATGATGAACGACTAGTAATAACAGGCCGGCACCTATTAATATCATAATCTCGCTCCATAAATCATGGTAGGTAAATGTATCGATGATTGATAAACCAATCGCAGACACCAGTATGACGACTAGTGCTCTCCATTTCGATGCAAACCAGCGAATCATGAGTAAATAGATGAACCATGTCCCAAGCACAAAACTGATAAACGGAACGATGTTTTTCCAGTCTAAATAAAGTAGCATGACAAGGGAAATAACAACAAGTTCAACAAACCAGCGAAACCATTTATGATAGGGGAAAAACATTTCGATGATACAAGTAAAAATTAATACCCAAATAACCAGTTGAACAGTCACTGGTAACCAATAATCAGACAATATAGGGAGAAAGGAAGTCAAGAAAACACCGGTTAATAAAATGACGAAACGCTTAAGCCAATCGATTTTTTTCAAATTGTTTCCCTCCTAACACGACTGGCAACTCTTTTAAAGAAGCGATTGGATAGCAGTGGATTTGGTCTGCTTGTAAATGACGTTCCCATTTTTCTACGGCTGAATCATTTGTTCTAGAAGTATATAGGTGACAGGGGTGTAGATTCATTTTTTTCAGCCCACGCAAACCATGAAGAAATGGATAATTTGACTCAGGAGTAATCACAACTACAAGACTCCCTTGGAGACGTCCCAAATGTCGGTTTAGTAGTGCTTTCTGAATATTGATCTCGCCATCCTTTTTCACATAAAGTAGATGTTCCTCTAGACGATGACAATGTTTCTCCCCTTGATGTGGTTCAAAGTAATTCACTTTTTTACCAGGTAAAAACAACCCTATTGGCATTTGGTTTTTACTACTGTAACGAATAATCGAAACAGCTATTGAAACCGCTAATTCGAATTGCACATCATCTTGATAAGAATGATGGTATTGATCGAGCACGATCATTATTTTGGGAACGGATTCCCTCATGAATTCCTTTGATTTTAACGCTCCTGTTTTTGCTGATGCATTCCAATGAATCCTAGAAAGTCTGTCCCCATGCGTATATTCTCTTACTCCATCCAATTCTGTTGTTTCCTTTTGATATCTAGAGGAGTAAGAATCGCGAATCCCATTTCGCAAAGATGAGGCAAATGACCATTCCTTAATAAGAATGGATTTGGGGTATACCTTAAATGTTGTTGGTAGCTGAAGAGAAGTTTTATGTTGAAACAAATGTAAAAGGTCTGTAGTCGAGCATTCGGTTGCCTCAAAGGTATAGGTCCCTCGTTTTAGATTAGAAATGGTGTATGAAATCTTTCCTGTTCGATATGTTGTAGGAACAAAGGAAGATTGGTAGATTTGTCTACCAAACCGATGATGGGTGACTTGATCCTTTATCAATACATAGAGAATAGGCCAAAATCCAGGGATTTCAAACGTTGTTTCTACTTGATAGGAATCACCCGTTTCCAACCTTTTGCTTGAATTGGTTGAAATTCGTTCTCCCTTTATATCCTTTATACCGCTCCACTTCCCTAATAGAAGGAGGTAGGAAGTGATCACCGTCATTATAAAAAATAGGAGAACGCCTAATTTCCCACCAGTAAATAAAAGAAATAAAAGACTACTTATCCAAACGAATATCACTCCCCAAAATAGGGAGCGTTGGTCTTTTGGCATCCAGTTCTTCATCGCTTGTAGCATATGATCACTTCCCCAATCTAACCGGTACATTAACATTGTTTACAATCGATTTCATTAAGTTTTCCACCTGGATATCATTCATTTGTGCATCTGAAGTAAGAATGATTCGATGATTAAACACATAAGGAATCAGATATTTTACATCATCAGGCGTAACAAAATCACGCTGGTTTATTAATGCGAACGCTTTCAACGTTCGCATGAGTGCGATAGTTCCTCTTGGACTAACCCCTAGAAAAATGGATGGGTGATTTCTTGTCTTTTCTACAATTGTTAAAATATAATCAACAACACTCTCGGCAATATGAACCGTACGTACATAGTCTTGGATTTTTTCAATGTAGGTCATGTCCGTAATTTCCTTCAAGGTTTCTAAAGGATCTTTCATCGATTGTGACAAGATTAATTCTTTTTCCGTTTGTTTTGTTGGATAGTGGAGATTCAGCTTCATCATAAATCTATCCAGTTGCGCTTCAGGTAATAGATATGTACCTTCAAACTCAATTGGGTTTTGTGTTGCCATCACAAAGAAAGGCTGAGGGAGGGGATGAATCACTCCATCAACGGTTACTTGTTTTTCCTCCATGGCTTCTAGTAGTGCTGATTGGGTTTTGGTTGAGGCACGGTTAATCTCATCTACTAGTAAAAAATTTGTCATCACAGGTCCAGGACTATAGATAAATTGTTCATTCTTTGGGTGATAAACGGAAAAACCCGTAATATCGGTTGGCAATAAATCAGGGTTACATTGTACTCTTCTAAATTCACTTTGAATGGTTTTCGCTAATGCCTTAATAAGCATGGTCTTCCCAATACCTGGAACACCTTCAATTAGAACATGTCCATCTGCCAAAAGTGCAGTGATAATCAGCTTAACTTCATCTTTCTTTCCTAAAATACAACGACTTATGTTTGCTTCAATCGCTGTTAGAACTTTTATGTAATCGTTTACCATTGTATTCATTCTCCTTTATATAAATAACTCTTTTAAACTACCGGTCAAGTACTATTATAAATTGTTTTTTCACTAGTTTAATTATAAAGAAATTTTACCTTTATTAATAGTTTAACACCTGTAAATAAACTAAAAATATAGAGGGAGGGTGAGGCAACAGTGAAATTGAGATGCTTTAAAGTGAGTGTGTAAGACATCAATCGATTTCCATGTTCCATTAAAAGTGCATGTTAGTGGAAGAAGGTGGTCAATAGAGATAGAATTAATTCAGAATAACAAATTGTAAGGGGAAAGGAATTGAGAATGACATTACAACAACTAAAATATGTAATTGAAGTAGCAAGAAGTTTGTCAATTAATAAAGCGGCACAGAGGTTGTTTATAAGTCAGCCAAGTCTTTCAAACGCACTTAAAGAACTGGAGGAAGAAATAGGGATCATCATATTTTCGCGAACCAATAAGGGAATTTTGCTTACTGCAGAAGGTTCTGAGTTTTTAGGTTATGCAAGACAGGTAGTTGAACAGGCAGAACTTCTTGAGAATCGATATACCAAAACACGTTCTCTGCAGCAAATCTTCTCTGTATCTTCCCAGCACTATGCATTTGCGGTAAGTGCCTTTGTTCGACTACTAAAAGAGTATGAACGAGATGAATACGAATTCACTTTACGAGAAACAAAGACATATGAAATCATTGATGATGTGAAAAACCTTCGTAGTGAAATTGGTATTTTATATGTGAATGATTTTAATAGAAAGGTGATCCATAAATTTCTAAGGGAAGGAAATTTAAAGTTTCATGAGCTATTTGAAGCAAAGCCACATGTTTTTATTAGCTCCAAAAACCCATTGGCGAAAAAGGACTATGTAACTTTTTCTGATTTGTATCCCTATCCATATCTGTCATTTGAGCAGGGCGAGTATAATTCCTTTTATTTTTCGGAGGAAATACTTAGCACTCTTTCCAGACCAAAAAATATTCGGTTGAGTGATCGAGCTACCTTATTTAACTTACTAATAGGATTAAATGGGTACACCATTTCAACAGGAGTTATTAGCCATAAGTTAAACAGTAAAGACATTATTGCCATTCCATTGGAGGTAGAAGAACGGATTAATGTTGGATATATTACGCATAAAAACATAACAAATAGTCAGTTGGCCAATATCTATATTCAATATTTAAAAGAAACAATAGATGAAGTATGACTATTGTTATAGTTTAAAACTATAACAAGGAATAGATTTTTCATGTTACGTTATAATGATTTTCCTATGCTACACTTTCTTTACATCAAAACAAGATAATAAGAAAGAGGGAGATTCATGATGACAACAAAAACGTTCATTCAAGCTCCATTTAGAGCAGATCATGTTGGGAGTTTATTACGACCAGAAATCATACATATGGCAAGAAAAGATTTCCAAGTAGGTATTATTACGGCTCAAGAACTACAAGATATTGAAACAAAAGAAATAAAAACCATCGTTGACAAGCAAATTGAAGTTGGACTCCAAGCTGTTACAGATGGAGAATTTCGCCGCAGATTTTGGCATACAGATTTTCTAGAGCACTTAAATGGGGTAGAAGGCTATGTTCCAGACCATGGATTTGCGTTCAAAGGTGAGGAAACAGAAAGATATGATGTACGTGTGATCGGAAAAATCTCGTTTAATCAAGATCACCCACATATAAAAGAATTTATTGAATTCAAAGAGATTGTTGGGGACCGTGCTGTTGCAAAACAAACGATTCCAAGTCCAAATCAATTATTTAACGCTGGCATCCGTAATAAAGACATTTACCCGGACATTGAAGAATATACAAATGATATTATTCAAACATATCGCGATGCAATTAAAGCCTTTTATGATGCAGGTTGCCGTTACCTACAATTAGATGATGTATACATCGCAGGTCTAAATGCACCTGAAATACCATTTAATGATAGTGGTTTTTCTCGTGAAGAATTAATTGAACTAGCCTTACGAGTTGTTAATGGAGTATTGGAGGATAAACCGGAGGACTTAATTGTAACGACTCACCTTTGCCGCGGTAACTATCGTTCAAAATGGGCATTTGAAGGCAGTTATGCTAAAATTGCGCCAACTTTATTCGCAAAAGAAAAAGTGAATGGATTTTTCCTAGAATATGATGATGACCGTTCTGGTGATTTCGGCCCTCTAGAATACATACCAAATGGAGGACCACATGTGGTATTAGGTGTATTCACATCAAAACACGGTCAATTAGAGGATAAAGAAGCGATAAAAGCACGAATAGAAGAAGCAACACAATATGTGCCACTAGAACAATTATGTATTAGCCCACAATGCGGATTTGCTTCTACTCATCATGGAAATATCTTAACCGAGGAAGAGCAATGGGCGAAGTTGAAATATATTGTACATCTATCTAAAGAAATTTGGGGATAATTTTTTACGAGCAGCATTACGGTAACGGGTTCGGATTTCGAATACAAAAACTAAATTATCACACCAATTAGCAGTCCTATTTGCAACTGAATTAGACCACACTCTTTTTTGTTGATATATATGGGGTTAATAAAATGAACTGTAAATCCGCCCTGAATTTCGAACCCATTTTAACACGGTGACATGAATTTTTGTCAGCATGAAAATTCGCATGCTAATTGAAGTGCTAAAAATGATACTTAACTACCAGGGGGTGGTGTTGATGTCTGAGAGGCGGATAAATGAAGTAGACATTCTTTCTTATCCTTAATTGAGTAATCTCTGAGGGAGTTTAATTAAGCGGAGGTTTTCCGGTTAGCCAACAGAATAGAGCTCGGTTCGGGGGATATAAGCGGAGACTTTCCGGTTAAGCAAAGTAAAATGGTCCATTTTCTTGTTTTTCGACTAAATTGGCGGAATCATTCCGACTATTTAGTCTATTTTTTGTGCTTTTTTTTCATTAAGAGGAATTTCTCCGCTTATTCTAGTATCTTATTTCCTGGCGATTCTTGAAGATTTGGAAATTACTGAACCGGTGCTTATCTTGGGATAGAAAATGCTTGGAGCATATGTCTCCAAGAATTTTTCTTTGATGATTTACTTGTCAAATTGCTTTTTAATTCTAGTGAGAATTACTATACGAAAAGCAATGTTAATTCGTATTTTGCACTTCAAAATAGAACCCGTTCGTTTTTTCTTGAACAATCCTTTTACCAGAAGGATCTAAATGTATTTTTCAGGTAGAGTTTGTTTTTTATTAAAATAAATATGAAATCCTTAGCCATACTATTAGAGATTAAAAAATCGATTAGGAGGCAATATGATGGCTAGATCAGACAACGATGCTTCATCTAAAAGTAAAAATTCCTTACCTCAAACCCCAAAAAACTTAAAAATTGAGCCGAATCGCATTCAAGAAGAATTTTCTCGTGAGCTAGACCTAAATGAAAATGTAAAAATAAGGGCTACAAGACCTAAATGATACGAAAAAGGCATTTCTTCAAACGAAGAAGTGCTTTTTTTGATTCACAGGGACGGTTCTCCTGCTTCAGAAAGTTTTTAATCCATGTTTAGGACAATCTATAGAATAGGAGGGATGATGATGAGAATTCGCATTTTATTCTTATTGATTTTAATTTATTTTCTTTTTTCATCAATAGCAAGTGCTGAAGTGCCACTTACTGCGGCGTTTATAAGAGATCATCAACTATGGATGAAAAAGGGAGAGCAAGAATTTCAACTTACAAAAGGAAAGTATGTTTACTCTCCAAAGTGGTCATATGACGGGCGCTTTATCGCTTATATTGATGGAGATGAACGTGGAGAGAAATCGGACTTATACATTTATGACACAAAAGAAAAAGAAAGCTATCAACCATACATCAGAGTGGTAACATCCGAATTTAAATGGGCACCTAATAAAAATCAATTAGCTTACAATGACCAAGGCTTATTAAACGTGACTAAAACTAAGAATGGTCGACCAGAGGGTTTTGAAAATGTCTCATTAGGTGTATCTGGATTTGAATGGTTTCCAAATGGGAAAGAGTTTATCGTATCGGCACAATCAAACTTACTACCTACAGGATGGGGACCCATCCAACTTTTTAGAATACCTATCGATGCTAATCTTGATGCAGCTAAAATGAAAACTTTCTATACAATTCAGACCCATGAACCTGAACTATTTGCCATTTACGCAAATGATTTTAAGTGGAGTTATGATGGAAAGTGGGTTAGTTTTATCGCAGTTCCTACTGCTTCCTGG
>JBEQAC010000145.1:0-8251 GCA_041640535.1 Bacillaceae bacterium | reverse complement strand
CTTGCGATGGTTACCATATGCCCGTATTCAGTCCCACCTTCGGCAATTAATAAGTAATACCAGCCATTGACTTTATATAAGTGTGGACCTTCTGGTGAACTTCCCCCTGTTCCTTTCCAAATTAATTGTCGGTCACTGAGCAGCTTTCCAGTCTCAATGTCAAGCTCTGCCTGATAAATTCCTTCTGGTTCATTTCTAAACGATCCAGTGCCACTCAAATAAATTTTCCCATCTTCATCGAAGAATAAAGAAGGATCAATACCACCCCAGCCCTCAATTATAACTGGTTCTGACCATGGCCCTTCTGGGTGATCAGCCCATACAAAAAAGTTTTTACCGGTTGTAATATTAGTTGTTATGACATAAAAACGTCCATTATGATAACGAATCGTCGGTGCAAAAATTCCTTGTGATGGTATAAATGAATGAACACGTGTAAGTGGAAGCTGACTTTCACGAGTAAGTACATGGCCAATCTGCTTCCAATGAACTAAATCAGTACTATGGAAAATCGGAATCCCAGGGAAATATTCAAAAGAACTTGTTACTAAATAATAATCGCTTCATACCTTACATACACTTGGATCGAGATGGAACGCGCTAATAACTGGACTAAAATATTGCATGATATATGCATCCTTTATTGAAAGAATGTACTTTACATCGACCTCTCATGGACATGATTTAACTACTACCCTTACTAAAGTAAATTTTAGATACTGAAGCACAAGAACCGTCCCTATGCCTCAATTCAATTTGTGTAAGGTTAGCCATTCAAACATGAGTGGTACCCAGTTTGCTACATGCGAGTCAACAGGTCCGGTGGTTTCGTCCGCAAGGGATAGCCCGTGTTCACCATCTTGGAAGCAATGAAGTTCCCAAGGTACCCCATGTTTTTGAAGCTCTATTGCAAATAATAGTGAGTGTTCTACATATACTAATGGATCTGCAGCGGTGTGCCAGATGTATGTTGGTGGCACATTTTTACTAACATGTTGTAATGGACTAGCCTCAATCATCTGAGTTTCATTTGGTTGATCTGTGTTAAATACCGCTTTATTGGAAATCTTAAAAAAGCCCTGTAGCTGTGGATTGTTACTCTCATTTAGTTTTTGTTCCATTACTTTATAGTCTAATAATGGATACCCTAATATCAGTGCATTAGGTTTGATTTGTTCTGAGTTTACATCCGCCATATCCGTAAGCCACTCTTTATCCCAATACACGCCTAATTGTGCTGCTAAATTAGCTCCAGCTGAAAATCCACACACCACTATTTTGTCAGCATCAACGTGCCATTCCAATGCATTTTTTCTAATATAGTCCATCGCTTCAGCTACATCTAACAGTGGAGTAGGATAGACAGAAATTGGAGTTTTATCTTTTTCTTGATTTAATTTTGATATGACCTGTTCAAAAATCGAACCATCCGAATTCCCATTCTGATAGATGGCTGAACCTTCAGTAGAATATCGCAAAATAAATGCATGATACCCTTTCGCAAGAAAACGCATCGCTACAGGGTCAGCTTCCCGATCTGAGGTTGCTAGATAAGCACCACCAGGTAAAATGAGTACCGCAGGAAACGTTTTATTTTTATCAATCTCAGGAGTACTCTCCACCAAATAACCGGTTAAATCCATTTGATTTCTTCCAATTTTCGTTGAAACAATCTTCATTTAAAAACCTCCTGTTATGTTTTGATTACACTTACAAAATTCTATGTAAATATAAATACTCAACTCTATTTTGAACTACCAGCCACTTAACTGCTCTTCGAGCTGTTTGAAGTGGGGGATTCCTAAGAACACCAGCGTAACCGCCAGTTATGGATTAGGCTACCCCCGTCGCACCGACGGTTAGAAGTCTTATAGCTTCGTTTCTAAGATTTAATCCTGCGTTAATATCTCTTTGGTGATGGGCTCCACACTTGCACGTCCACTCTCGCAAATTTAGATCTTTGACGTCTTTGTTTTTATAGCCACAACTCGAACAAAGTTGAGAGCTAGGGAAGGTCTTACTCACTTCCACCACTGTCTTACCGTACCATTCAGCCTTGTACGTTAACATGGTCTTGAATTGATACCATGATACATCAGCGATCGATTGGGCAGTCTTCTTGTTTTTCATCATGTTCGATACTTGCAGACTCTCGATTCCGATAACATCGTGGTTTTTGATGATCTCGGTAGAGGTTTTATGCAAGAAATCGGTACGCTTATTTTCGATTTTCTTATGGATACGAGCTACTTTGATTCGTTGTTTATTCCAGTTGCTAGAGCCGATTACTCGCCTTGATAGAATTTGTTGGGCTTTTACCAGCTTTTGTTCTAACGACTTAAAATAGCGGTTGTTTCTGTATATCGTTCCATCCGCAAGGATAGCAAAGTCTTTTATCCCTAAATCAACGCCTGTATTAGAGTTTGTTTTTGGCAGTTGAACGACTTCTACTTCCGCAAGTACAGACACAAAGTATTTTCCACTTGGATTACGTCGAATGTCGCATTGATAATCCGCCCATCTACTTCACGACTTTTCGCAAACCGAACAAGACCGAGCTTTGGTAGTTTTATATGTTTATCAAGAACAGCGATATTCCCGTTGGTTTGCTTCGTCATATAGGATTGTACCTTGTTCTTTTTGCTTTTAAACTTAGGTGCTTTATTTTGCTTCTTGTAATACCTTTGGTAAGCATCAGCTAGGTTTTCAACGGACTTTTGAAGGGAGATACTATCCACTTCTTTTAAGAAAGGATAATGGTCTTTCAACTGTCGAACGGCTTTTATTGAATCATACTTATTGAAAAACTCACCTTTCCAATCGTTTGATGATAGCTGTCCTTTTTGCACCATCTCTTCGACGATGTGCCAATAAGCATCTTTTTGCTTTTGCTTGCCGAGAAAGTAATTAAACACGAACCTGGAGCAGCCAATCGTCTTATTGATTAGCTCAATTTGATTTTGATTAGGGAAGATGCGAAATTTAAACGCCTTTTTAACTAACATGATTTCACCTCACTTTACGGGAACACGCGTTCTAATTATACCATAACAGTGAGTGTTTTGGCTATCGCCAACCGCCATTCATCTCCCCCTTATCGCTGGGCTGAAAGCCCTTCTCAAGCGCTTGAAGAGGGAGTCTTCTGTCGGAAAACGATAAATAAATGAATAAAATTCTACATTAATAATCTTGACTTTCTAATATTGATTATCCGACTTTACCTAAACCTTTACCGAATCTATCAACAAAACAATAAAACCCGACACGCCTATCGGGTTTTATCTCTCTATTCCTATAAAGTTATTGTCCCTTCACCTGTGCAAACAACCAATCTCTTACTACTTCATTTTCATAAGTAGGAATCCAAGAGAAATGATTAAAGATCGGTGTTGTTTCAGCTGTGAATTCAGTATACAAAGTGTGGCTTCCAGTAGCCTTTGCTTGGTCAACTAAGCTTTGTGCCGCTTTATTTGCTTCAACTTGATCAAGATTACCAGCATACTCACCTCTTGTTACAACCGCACCCGCAGCTTCAATTGCATTGATCATATCTGTCGAACCAGTTACTCGAACAACAGCATCATCAGCTGAGTGTAAAACCCAAATAGGGAGGTTAACTAAACGGGATGCCTTTGTTACATCACCTATACCACAGACCGGAATGGCTGCTGCAAAAAGGTCAGGATTTTCTTGAATA
Organism: Bacillaceae bacterium; assembly: GCA_041640535.1. Lineage (GTDB taxonomy): Bacteria > Bacillota > Bacilli > Bacillales > Bacillaceae_L > Litchfieldia. The sequence continues at coordinate 4,554 of JBEQAC010000145.1, read as the reverse complement.
ATATTCCATGTACCCATACCACCCATAGATACACCAGTGATATAAATTCGATTTTCATCAATAGGATACTTTTCTTTTATTTCTTCAATAAGTTGCATAACTAATTTATAGTTTCCTTCTTGTGTCCACCAAGTTCCAGCTTGTGCTTGTGGAGCGACAACAAACGCTGGATGCTTCTTTTGTTGATCAGGCTCTGCCCAGCTAACAACTGTTTTATTTCCAAGTAGGTGTACATCGTTCTTACTTCCTCGTTCACCTGCACCATGTAAGGCCAGCACAAGTGGATACTTTTTGCCTTTACCCATTTTTGGTTCAAACATTCGATAATTCAACGACTGCCCACTTTCATTTGTGATTGTTTTATTACTAAATGAATCTACTAATTGGTTATATTCGGCAGTTTGTGAGATTTTCTCTGTTGTTGGAGCAACTTTTTTATTCCCAACAAGCATGAACTCTTCTTTTTGTGTAACAGTATATTCTAAATTCATTCGACTATTTAACCCTGAAACAAAATTATACGATAATGTTCCAGCACTGGCATCATTGGCACTTAGTTCAATAACAATATATTTACCAACCTTTTTCTTATCTCCGATTTCTCCGGTGTTATTAGTATATATATCAGTAATGGTTCTAACTGAAGCCACTTGATTATGTTTTCCCTCAACTTCAAATGTGTCTGTTGTCAATGTAGCTCCATCAATTACATGTGAAGCACTGATAGTAACCGCAATGACTTTCTCGCCCTCAGGAAGTGTTTTAGAAATGACATCTAAGCTATTAAACGATACGACCTTTCCATTTCCCGATGCAGATACACCTGTTGTAAATAAAGCACCGAATAGTAGTAAGCATCCAATAAATATTGATAATCTCCATTTTTTTGAACTCTTCATTCAATTATCCTCCTCTATACTTGTTTTAAAACAATTTAAAAGTTCGCCTGTGAACCTATGAAGTATAGTATTCTAGAATTGGTAACTTCCTTAATAAGTGTTATTTACTTGCTCTCCACTCATCATACTGTCTTTGCTTTTCAGCAATGACTTTATCTAACCCAGCAGCTTTAAGTTTTTCATTAAATTCTGGTAAACTCTTAGCAGGATCCAATGTACCCGTTTCTAGACCTGTTCTGTATTGGCTCACCACATTCGTTAAAGCAGCTAATTCGGTCTTAATTGGATCTGGATTAAACGTAAATCCAAAGGCTGGAGAAAGAATTGCACTATTATTAAATTCCTTCATAGTCTCCCAATAATCTGGTTCATTTCCTTCCCAAGGGTATGTCAAAGCATTATTCCCAATCATCCATTGTCCAAAAAGATAACCTGACTCTGTTACACCTTCTGGTAAAGTGATGACACCTTCTTCTTTTACTACATAATGTTTTCCTTCAATTCCGTTTGCAAGTAGATTCATAATGTCACTGTCCGTGTATAAAAGATTCAAAAATTCCATTGCTTTTTCAGGATTCTGAGAATTACGAGGAATCGATAAGTTAAATCCAGTACCTGCATCTGTATATGAATATGGTTCAGTAAATCTAACAGCTACCATTTCATGCCCAGTCAATAACTTCTCTTGAGTCTCATAGCCTGGCTTCATATGTGTTAAATATCCAAATCCTTTACCAGCTTTAACAATATTAGGTGAAGACTCTTGAGAAGTTGCAGCATCTTTTGAAATGTATCCAGCTTGGTACCACTTTCTAGCCATATTTACTGCTTCTACATAATCTGGATGTTCAAACATATTGATTACATTATCAGGATCATCAAAAGCAATAACTCCTAATGCATCACCTAAAACATCATATTTCCCACCAGTTAAGTTACTATATACAACTCCTTGAGTCGTATTAGCAATTGGTACCATTGATGGTTCATTTTCCTTGATTAAGCTGAACACACTTTCTAAATCTTCATATGACTTAAGTTGAGCGAGGTTGATATTATATTTATCAACCAGATCTTTTCTCATAATAAAACCATAGTCAGCTGCCCAGTCTCTTACACTTGGAACACCATATACTTCCCCATTAATTTCAGCAGCACCCAAAACTTCCTGGGGAATAGCCTCTTTAATTCCTTGTCCATGTTTCTCAATAAGTTCATTAAGCGGAAGTAGTTGTCCCTTTGCAGCCTGTGTACTATAACCAAAATACTGTGAGGATACGATTAAATCTAGTTTTTCGTTTCCGGTCATCATTAAGTTGGTCTGCTGTGCCCATGCTCCCCAATTGATAGGTAAGAGCTTCACCTTAGCATTTATTTTTTCTATCGCAATCTTATTGATTTCTTCTTGTACTAATGGAAGATCTGTCGTATTTCCCAATTCCATATAGGCCATTACAATTTCATAGGGTTCCCCTTTTTCAGAACCATTGTTGCCACCGGTTTCAGCTTCTGAATTTGTCTGTTCGTTTGATTTACAACCTGCAAGAATCGTTGAAACTACTAAAATACAAAGTAACATAAGAAGTAAAAGTTTATTTTTCTTTACCATTTTTCTCCCCCTTTGCTTAATAAACAATTATTCTTTCCCCTAAAAATGGATTAACCCTCCCATCTCCTCTAATATAACTCTTTAAAAATGATTAACACTCCCGAGTGCCCAAATGTTCAAAATAATTGGAAGCGCTATCATTTCTTTACAACAAATATTATATCTAGTTATGCATTTATTTTTTAAGTGCGAGTTTTTTGCCTTGTATCACTTTTTACCAAACTGCTCTATAACCTAGGGTTACTTCCCCTGTATTCTGATGGTGTTACTCCCTGCATTCTTTTGAAAAATTTGGAGAATGTTCTGTAGTCATAATAGCCAACTTTTTCTGCTATTTCAGATATGCTAAGTTCACTATTATCAAGGAGGATTTTAGCTTCTGTAATTCTCATCAAATGGATTGATTCCATAATATTTGTTCCGAATTCTTTCTTATACATTTTAGATAGTGAGGCATAATTCATATGGAATTTTTCAGCTATACTATTAAGTGTGATCTGTGGATTCGTATAGTTACTATTAACATAATGAAAAATCTTACCTAAGGTACTTTCATTTTTTATATTATTCTCAAGAACTTTTAGTCTAGTCATTATCTCTAGAAAGTGGGTCTTAACTTCATTCATATCTGAACAAGTATAGATATTATTAATGTCATTAATAGATAAAAGATCTTTTGCATAAATTCCTTTTATTTTAGAATATAAGGAATAAATCACAAATAAAAAAATGTCAATTAAGGAGGAGGTTAACAATTTATTTAAACACTCAGGATATTGATTATTGATGGCAGAATCGATTAACTCTATTAGTGTTTTTTCAGCATCTTCAATATCTCCAACAATCAACTGCTTCACACATAAGGATTGCTTCGGGATTCTTTCTCTGTTAAAAGTCTCAAATGCCAATGCATCGTTTAAATAATCAACACTTGCTCCTTCGTAATGAGAACCTCTATGAATTATTGGTTTATTCTTGTTGTCTAAAAATCGATCTAACCCGTATTCTGAATAAGTGTCATCTTGATTTTTAGTGCCCAATTTCATATAAAAAATTCATCTCCTTTTAATCATTCATCTCATAAAATATGGATTCAGACAACCAAATTGATGTAAGCACTTACAAAAAAAAGAAAGTATCTATATATCCTTCCTTTCATTCTATATAAACTGGTAAATTTTCTCTTTCAAAAACACGACTCTCCACTTTCGTTTATCCGACTATTTTAAATTGCTAGACAAAATAAGAGAACTAGATTTGCTTAACGGGTTCCGTTTCCTATCGTAAAACGTCAATTTGCCACAGGAAAATGCAAACCAAAATGTAATCTTTTTTGCACTATAAAATGTAGGACAATTGGCTAGAGAGATAAAAATAAACATTAGAAATGGCAAGGGTTTATACCCTTGCTATTTTGCTTTTAATTGCTACTACTTCGGATTGCGAATTACGAAGTTTGCTTATTAAGAAGTTTGCTAACCATTTCCGCTTTCTCCGTATCGATTTCATGTAGGTATGAGAATTAATAGGCGGAGAATTTCCTGCTAATGTATATAGAAGAAGCTAAAGAAGCGGATATAAGCGGAGATATTCCGATTAACTGCTCTAAATAAGACAAAATCCAAAGATTTGGATAATATAATCGGAAAAACTCCCCTTATTTTTAAGGAAATATGGGTATTTCCCAATTTAGCCGGAATTTTCCGTTTATTTTTCATCCACAGGGAGATCAGCTCTCAGTTATAACAGTATACTTAAATTTTTTTCTGTATATCAATTTGCAAGTAAAAATGAAGTGTATTTTGCTGCGGTGCACTGGCTATTGTACCCCCACATTTTAATATACAAATTGCACTACAAATTCCCCCAAAATAATTATCAAAATCCCTTTATATCAACAAAAATAGACCTCCAAATTACCATACAATTTGAAGGTCATTTTGTATTACATTTTTAATGTTTGCGATAGTTAACGGAACCCGTTAAGATTTGCTAGTTCTCTTTTTTATCTTAATCTATTAAATTTAGGAAGCATGAGAACCGTCC
>JBEQAC010000144.1:0-8430 GCA_041640535.1 Bacillaceae bacterium | reverse complement strand
GTATAAAAGTCGATTCCAGAAGGTAGCTGCTAGTCTTGAAGAAGCAGAAACTTCTTTCCGAAATTATGAGTACCAGCTTGCATTAGAACAGGCTGCTACAGCTTTAGAAGAATTAGAACCAGGTGTATTAAAGAGAATTGAAACAATGATTGCACAACAATAAAATGAAGGACCTCCAAACTTCGTTAAAGATTGGAGGTCCTATTTTTTCTCTTTCTTTTTAAGGTATGATAATATAAACTCTTGTGAAAGCAAATATAAGGAGGGTTATCATGATTTATCTTGATCATAGTGCTACTACAAAGCCTTTTCAAGACGTCATTACCTCATTCGTCAAAGTGTCCGAAATTTATTTTGCCAATCCTTCATCACTCCATCAGTTGGGTAGCCAATCAGAACAACTACTTACACAATCACGAAATCAAACTGCTGATTTACTTAATGTCAATTCACAGGAAATTATCTTTATTGGTGGAGGTACGGAAGGGAATAATTTAGCAGTCAAGGGGACAGCCCTACAATATAAATCAAGAGGAAATCATATTATTACGACTCAAATAGAACATCCTTCTGTAAGTGAAGCATGTAAACAGCTTGAAGAATTAGGATTTGAAATTACATATCTACCTGTAGACTCATCTGGGTTTATTCGCGTGGAGGATGTCGAAAATGCGATACGAGAATCAACAATACTTATATCCATTATCCATGTAAATAATGAGGTTGGGACAATCCAACCAATCATTGAAATAGGTCAACTATTAAAAAAGTATCCTAAAATCCTTTTCCATGTGGATCATGTTCAAGGAGTTGGGAAGGTTCCGTTAAGCATTAAGGAAGCAGGAATTGATTTGTGTACACTGTCAGCCCATAAATTTAATGGGCTAAAAGGAAATGGAATATTGTTTGTAAAAAAAGGAGTAAAGCTGTTTCCATTACTTGCTGGCGGTGAACAAGAACTAAGGTTTCGCTCAGGAACTGAAAACGTTGCAGGAATTGTAGCGATGACGAAAGCCCTACGATTAACCTTGGAAAATCAAAAGGAAGCCATTAAAGACATGCATAAAATGAAGCAGTCGTTGATGGATGAGCTTTTACATATACCATTAATTACAATAAATACTCCGCTAAAAGGAAGTGCACCACACATTATTAATTTTTCAATAAATGGATTAAAATCAGAAGTGTTTGTGCATCTTTTAGAGGAGAAGGGAATAATTGTATCCACTACATCTGCATGTTCGTCTAAAAAGAAAGCACCAAGTAAAACGTTATTAGCAATGTATGATGATGAAAAGCTAGCAAGTAGCGCAATAAGAATCAGTCTTTCTAGAACAAATCAATTATCAGATGTTCCCTATATAATGAGTGCGATTAAAGAGTCGCTTGAGAAATTAGGAAAGGTAATGAATAAATGATGCTATATGACCATATCCTTATTCGTTTTGGAGAAATAACAACGAAAGGTAGAAACCGTCACAGATTTATAGATAGGTTAAAGAAAAATATACAATCTAAGTTAAAAGATTTTCCGAAAATTACCATAGAAAAGACAAGAGATCGAATGTTTATTAAATTGAATGGGGAAGCGCACGAGGAAATTTCAGCGAGACTGGAGACGGTCTTTGGTATACACTCATTTAGTTTAGCTATGAAAACTGAGAGTGAAATAGAACAAATAAAAACTGCCGCATTAGCAGCGCTGAAAGAGTTAGATTATCATGGAAAGACATTTAAGATCAGTACTAAGAGATCAGATAAAACTTTTCCATACGAAACAAATGAAATTAATTATAAAATCGGTAGTCATATCTTAACCAATACAGAAGGCTTAACCGTTGATGTTCATCAACCGATGATTAATATTCGTGTTGAAATAAGGAAAGAAGCAACTTATATTACATGCAAAGATATTTATGGAGCAGGTGGTTTACCTGTAGGTGTAAGTGGAAAAGCGATGCTTATGCTATCAGGTGGTCTAGATAGCCCCGTTGCAGGATATTTAGCTATGAAAAGAGGGCTTGAGATTGAGGCTGTTCACTTCTATAGTCCACCTTACACAAGTGAAAGGTCAAAACAAAAAGTGATTGATTTAACCGAAAAGCTTACACGATTTGGCGCAGATATCAAGCTCCATATTGTTCCATTTACAGAAATACAAGAAACAATACAAAAGCAAGTTCCTGAGAATTACACCTTAATTTCTACAAGAAGAATGATGTTAAAAATAACGGATGAGTTACGTAATCGCGAAAATGCTTTAGCGATTACTACTGGAGAGAGTCTTGGGCAAGTTGCGAGTCAAACATTAGAAAGTATGTATGCGATCAATGAGGTAACAAATACTCCTGTATTAAGACCGGTTATTTCAATGGATAAAACTGAGATTATACGGTATGCAAACTTAATCGATACCTATGATATTTCCATACGTCCGTATGAGGATTGCTGTACCATATTTAGCCCAGCCGCGCCAAAAACAAGACCAAAGCGTGAAAAACTTGGACATTATGAAAGCTTTGTTGATTTTGATGAATTAATAAGAATCGCTGTGGAAAATACGGAAGTTATTCATATTCGCAAAGAACAAGCAAAAAGAGAGTTAGAAGAGTTGTTTTAGTTGAAAAACATGTTATCTGTTTATGAACTGGGAGTAAGAATAAGATGACAAACCTGTGAACAATTACCAGTTAAATTCCTGTATTGTGAGAGTGGATTTTACACAATCTATACTCACAAGGAGGTGATAGTAGATGGCAAACAACAACAGCTCAAACCAACTTTTAGTATCAGGTGCACAACAAGCAATCGACCAAATGAAATATGAGATTGCAACAGAATTTGGTGTAAACCTTGGAGCAGATACTACTTCTCGCGCTAACGGTTCTGTTGGAGGAGAGATTACTAAACGCTTAGTATCTTTCGCTCAACAACAAATGAGTGGATTACAATAATTAAATATAAAGATGGCTACAAGAGCGGGAATAATTCCCGCTCTTTCCTTTGATTTAAAAAAAGGTGTAGGATTTCCCTACACCTAATGACTATAAGAACGTACGCTTCACCTTTTCCCAGAACGAATTGTCTTTTAATTTCACCGTTTTTATTTTACGTTCGCTCAGCGTAATCTCAAGATTTTCCACATGTCTAATACTAACGGCCTCATTATCCATCCCAATAATAGGGAAATCATTTCCATCTTGTACAATTTGGAGTCTTAGCTTTCGTTCTCCACTTAAAATGAAAGAAGATCCTAGTGTTCGGTATAAATTATTATTTAAAGAAGCGAGTTCGGTTACCTGAATACATGGAAGCAATGGATCAACAACTGCGCCACTTACTGATTTATTATATGCCGTACTACCAGTAGGGGTAGCAACAATCATTCCGTCTCCACGGAAGGTTTCAAAATGCAAGTCATCTATGTATACTTCCATTACAAAGGTTTTTATAATAGGTGACCGTATAGAGCATTCATTTAAGCAATGAAAAACTGTGTTCTCATCAACTCTTACATCTATTATTGGATAACGACGTACTTCAATTTGTTCATTTGTCATTGCTTCAACCATTGAGTCGATATTCTCAATATCAAAATCACAATAAAGGCTTAAGCTACCAGTCGTGGAAATTCCAACATAAAGACAATCATCACGAAAATTTGTTTTCCTTACTGCTTGGAGAAAGGTTCCATCTCCTCCAATACTTACAATAATATTTGCATCTGATGGGTCTGTAACAATGGTGAAATCATACTGTCGTGCTAAATCTTTTAAAGTATCAATCTTATCAGTTAAAGCTTGGTCCTTTTTGTGAAAAAAATACAAATTACGTCGATTTGGCATGATCATTCCTCCGTTTATACAATAATCAGTAAAACAGTTCAACAATATAGTATTTTACCCAGAAAAAGAAAAATCTGTTAAAATAATAAATTGTACTTTTAGTTTACATGATACTGAAACTTATTGTAAATTAAACCGTAATAATTAAGGATGATTTTGGAAGGAGTGAATGTTTATGAGTGCGAAACGTTGGGCAGCTCTAGGGATTGCTGCAGGCTTATTTCTTTTTTCCATTTTAGTGAACATAGCATCAACAGTAGCAACGAAAAGCTTTGGTAGCTGGTCTGATGATTTATTTGCAGCTTCAAACGATGAGTTTCTTGAGACAACAATAGTCCAAGGAAAAGGTACAGATAAACTATTGGTCTTGAAAGTAAATGGGGCCATTCAGGACACAGGTGAAGATGTGAGGTCGTTTTTTAGCTCGATAGGTTATCAGCATCAAGCTTTTCTTCGAATGATTGATCATGCGAAAGAGGACAAAAATATTAAAGGAATTATTTTAAGAATCAATTCACCTGGTGGAGGTGTAGTTGAAAGCGCTGAAATTTATAATCGTTTAGTTGAATACAAAGAAAAAACAGATAAGCCCATTTATGTCTCCATGGGGACAATGGCAGCCTCAGGAGGTTACTATATTTCCACACCTGCGGATAAAATCTATGCGGTACCTGACACATTAACTGGTTCTCTTGGAGTGATTATGCAGGGGATTAACTATAGTGGATTAGCAGAAAAGTATGGAGTTACCTTTGAAACGATAAAGAGTGGACCATATAAGGACATCATGTCTCCCGCAAGAGATATGACAGAGGAAGAGAGAACAATCCTTCAATCCATGGTAGATAATGCATACAATGGTTTTGTGGAAGTAATTTCAAAGGGGAGAAATTTATCCGAAAATGAGGTAAGAAAAATTGCAGACGGTAGAGTTTATGATGGTAGACAAGCAAAGCAATTAAATCTCATAGATGAGTTAGGGTATTTCGAAGATGTAATCGAGGCTATGAAGGAAGACCATAACATGGGGGACATTCATGTCATCGAATATGAAACAAATGTAGGGTTTGGATCTTTATTTTCAATGAGTGCAAAAAAGTTATTTAGTCAGGATATAGAGGTAGCTTCCTTAGTCCAATTGTTATCTCAGCCTAATTCGCCACGTCTGATGTATTTATATGCGAAATAAAGGAGGGGAAGAAAATGGAGGGTACCTTTGAAGAACAGCATGTAATAAAAACTGCTGATGACCAACAACCAATTTTTGAGGTAACTGTTTTATATGCAGGCTTTTGGATGAGATTCTGGGCTTATCTATTGGATTTAGTTGTGATTGGGAGTATTAATCGGATATTGATAAATCCATTATTTAGATTTCTGGATATTCCATTAACTGAATCATCAATGTTTTCACCTGCATCGATTGCTACCGCCGTTGTTTTTTATCTCTATTTTGTTATCATGACAAAATATTTTCAAGCCACTTTAGGAAAGATGGTATTTGGTTTAAAAGTAATTGAGTTAACCGGAAACCCACCAAAGTGGTCCACCTTGTTCTTTAGAGAATTTATTGGAAGATTTATTTCTAAGGTAACGTTTATCGGTTATTTGATCGTTGCGTTTTTGCCCAAAAAACAAGGATTACATGACCTTTTTGCTGATACTACGGTCATTCATGATCGAAATAATTAATGGAGAAAAAAGAGTGCTTTTGACATAAGCATTCTTTTTTTATGTTTAATTTTTACAAAGGTAGGTGATAATGGAAGATTGAAAGGATGTGAGTGGCATTTGAAATGGGTATTACTAATTATAATTATTTTTTGCGCACTATTATTATTAATTGTTTTAACAAAGCTTAAAGTCACAATATATGTCAAACACTCACAAAAAGATAATGATTTAAAAGTAAAGTTTAGTGCATGGTTTGGACTTTTAAGATATACGATTCATGTCCCCTTAATAAAAGTAGATGAGGATTCCCCAGGGGTTGTCATAAAACATGAAGAGATGAGTAGTGTTGGTAATGGGAAAAGTACAAATAAAACAAAAAAGTTTACAGCAAGTACAATTTTAAAAAGCATGCAAGACACAAAAACACTAGTTGAACGTGTGGTTCATTTACATAAGATTGTTAAAATGTTCTTGAAAAAAGTAACGATAACGAAACTGGACTGGCACACAGTATTTGGGATTGGTGATGCAGCACATACTGGAATTTTTATTGGGACAAGTTGGTCAATAAAAGGGATTGTTTTGGGGATATTAAGTCAATATATGAAGCTTAAAACAAAGCCGAATATATCTGTCACCCCACTCTTCCAACAAGTATATTCGGAAACGAAACTCGTATGTATGATTCAATTCAGAGTCGGGCATGCTATGGTAGCAGGAATTAGATTGGTTAAATACTGGAGAGGTGGAATCCCGAATTTTAAAACGTCACCTCTCGTCATGTTATCTGGTGGTACTTCAAAAAAATCAATGAAAAGCTAGGAGGAACTTAACATGTCTGAACATCCAATTAAAAGCCTAATGACAACAGCGATGGAAAATCTAAAAGAAATGATTGATGTTAATACAATTATTGGTGATCCAGTCGAAACTCCTGATGGTAGCGTCATTTTAACAGTCTCAAGAGTTGGTTTTGGATTTGCTGCTGGTGGTAGTGAATTCCAAGCTTCTGGGGGAGAAGAGGAAGGGAAAAATAATCTACCGTTTGGTGGAGGTAGTGGTGGAGGAGTTTCCATTACACCTATTGCCTTTCTCATTGTAAATGGTGCTGGTGTAAAAATGCTTCATCTTGATGAGAATACACATTTATATGAAAAGCTGTTAGAATTAGCTCCACAGGCTGTTGATAAGGTTCAGCAAATGTTTAATAATAAAAACCAAAATGGTAGTGGCGGGCAACAACAGCAAGAGCAATCTCAACAATCGCAATTTCAAAATAACAAAGATTTTGATATCTAAGTATTTGAGGGTCAAACTCCTATCAAATTTGAGTTTGACCTATTTTTATGAATCGTTATCATTGCATTCTTTTTAAGATAAAGATATTATTTACCTGTACATAGCATAAAGGAGGATGAAAAATGGCGAATATTACATTTAAAGGAAATCCAGTAACTTTATTAGGGCAAGAAGTGAAAGTGGGGGATACTGCACCTGATTTTAAAGTGTTAGCAAATGATTTATCACCAGTAACCTTGGCGGATTCAAAAGGTTCTGTACGATTAATTAGTGTTGTTCCTTCAATTGACACTGGCGTATGTGATGCACAAACACGTCGCTTTAATGAAGAAGCAGCGACACTAGACAATGTTAATATTTTAACAATCAGTGTGGATTTACCGTTTGCACAAAAGCGTTGGTGTGGAGCAAATGGCATTGAAGCAGTACAAACTTTGTCAGATCACAGAGACCTCTCATTCGGTGAAGCATATGGAGTACATATCGAAGAGCTTAGACTGTTAGCACGTGCAGTATTTGTTATCGATAGCAACGATAAAGTAACGTATGTAGAGTATGTAAGTGAAGCAACTAATCATCCAAATTATGAAGCAGCAATTGAAGCAGCAAAAGCAGCGAAGTAATATTTAAAACCATAATTTGAGAGCTCTGAGCCATGATTCAGAGCTTTTTTCATTGAATAGTGTTTTAGAATTTTGTTTATTTGGAGAATATGGAGGAAAATGATGGAGGAAAAATCTAAAGTTGAAAACTTATTTACATTAATTAATCAAACAGCTTCCATTCTAATGGAAGAATTGTCTTGTACATACATAGAAGCAGTAGCAGAAACAGGTGAAAATATTTTTCATCAATCTGTCTTACAAGAGGAAGTTAGTGAGTTAAACCGAAAACGACTTGAAAAAGAATATGCCCAAATTACTCATTCTAAATATTCAAATGAGGAAATTCGAAAAGCTTATCAGCTATCCATTCTAAAAGGGATGCATGAAGGGGCACAAGCAAACCATCAAATGACTCCTGATGCTGTTGCTATTTTTATAGGGTATTTAGTTACAAAAATAACAACAAATAAAAGTAATTTTTCACTTTTTGACCCAGCCGTTGGAACTGGCAATTTAATTTCTGCAGTGATAAATCAAAATAAAGAAAAACATATAGATGCCATTGGAAGTGATATTGACGATTTATTAATTAAACTTGCTTATGTTAGTGCGAATCTGCAGGAAAGAGATATCCAGCTTTTTAATCAAGATAGCTTAGAGCCCTTATATGTAGACCCTGTTGATCTTGTTGTAAGTGACTTGCCAGTTGGCTACTACCCAAATGATGTAGGAGCCTCAAAATATGAATTGAAAGCTGATACTGGGCATTCATATTCTCATCATTTATTTATTGAACAGAGTGTCAATTATACAAAGCCAGGTGGGTATTTATTATTTCTTATCCCAAATGGTTTATTTGAAAGTGAGCAAGCACCTAAGTTAAATACGTTTCTTAAAAATCATACCTATATTCAAGGTTTAATTCAGCTTCCTTCAACCTTGTTTAAGAATAAAACAGCAGGAAAAAGTATTTTCATTTTAAGAAAAAAAGCAGAACATATAAACGC
>JBEQAC010000143.1:0-8436 GCA_041640535.1 Bacillaceae bacterium | reverse complement strand
AGTGGTTTTCCCACTTCCTAAAAAACCACTTAATATAAATACTGGGATTTTACCTCTATTCATAAGTTCCTCACCTCAATAAATGTAGTGTAACATATCGGCACTAGTAATACCTTATCACAGTATTCAATGTTAATCATAATTATTACGATTTAGATTAGGAACTTAATTTGAGCTAAATTGTTTGTCTCTCTATTTTCCATCCAAAAGGATCAACAAACGTACCCCAATCACCTTCTAACTCAATATCCGTTAGCAAGCACTCATCAAGAGATTTAATAATTTCTTCTTTATCCATACTAATTCCAATAAAAACTAGTTCATTTTTACGATCCCCATAAATTGGGTCCCATTCTTTTAATAGGTGGCGATTTGCTTCTAGTATCTGCTTCTTTTCAGCTTCGGATAGTGCAGCCACCCAATAAGAAACTGGCTCAAATGAAATTGCTGGACCCGCTTGTGATAGCAGTAAAGCAACATGATGATGGGTTGCACACCATACAATTCCTTTTGCTCTTACCACTTCAACCGGCATTTTCTCTAACCAGTTGTTAAATCGTTCTGAATGAAAAGGAATTTTACTTCGATAAACAAAAGAACTTATTCCATACTCCTCTGTTTCTGGTGTATGATGTCCTAGTTCTAATTCTTTCAACCATCCTGCTGACATACTCACTTTATCAAAATCAAATAAACCCGTATCTAAAATTTCATTTGGTTTTACCTTAGATTGAATGGAACGAATCAGCTTTGCTTCTGGTTGAAGTTTTCGTAGGACACCTTCTAACTCTTGTAATTGATCCTCCTTCAACATATCACACTTATTAAGAATTAATACATTACAAAACTCGATCTGATCAATTAATAAATCCGCCACTTCTCTTGTATCTTCTTCTCCTAAGGCTTGACTGCGATCTAATAAGCTTTCTCCTGAAGAAAAATCATGCCAGAATCGGTTTGCATCAACAACTGTTACCATGGTATCAAGTCGACAATATTTTGTTAAATCAATTCCCATTTCTTCATCAATATAAGAAAAGGTCTGAGCTACTGGGACAGGTTCACTTATTCCTGTCGATTCAATTAAAATATAATCAATGTCACCCTTTTTACCCAATCTTTCTACTTCTAATAAGAGATCTTCCCTTAAAGTACAGCAGATACACCCATTTGACATCTCAACAAGCTTTTCATCTGTTCGTGATAATCCTCCTCCTTTCTTAATAAGCTCAGCATCCACATTCACTTCACTCATGTCATTTACAATCACTGCCACTTTCATGCCATCACGGTTTGATAAAACATGATTCAACAATGTTGTTTTGCCAGCTCCTAAGTATCCACTTAAGACGGTTACAGGTATCTTCTTCATCTATTTTTCCTCCTATCTAACAAATCGTAATTATTACGATTTAAATAGTAACAAGATATTCTGCCTTTGTCTACCATAAAGAAGGCTTATCGCACATATTTGAATAAATAATATAGATTTCACAAAAATTTTTTGAATAAACTCATGAATTGTTCAATTTACTCCCACACTAAATACTGTTACAATCATATCATTGTATTTTTTCTTTGGAGGAAAACATAGTGAGAAAACAATTTGCGGTTCTTGGATTAGGACACTTCGGCGGAAACCTTGTAAAGGAATTTTATGAAATGGGTGTGGAGGTTTTAGCTGTCGATAAGGATGAAGAGAAAATTAATATGTATTCCCAATATTCGACTCATGCTGTTTTGGCGAATACAATTGATGAAAATATGTTAAAACAAATCGGAATTAAAAATGTCGATCATGTCTTTGTATCACTTGGTGAAAATATAGAAGCAAGCATTCTAACAACACTCCTTTTAAAAGAGCTGGGCGTAAAACAGGTTTGGGTTAAGGCAATCAATCAATATCATCAAAAGGTGCTTGATAAAATTGGTGCTGATCGCGTCATTCATCCAGAAAGAGATATGGCTAAGCGAATTGCACACCATATTGTTTCTGAAAAGATGATTGATTATATTGAGCTTTCAAAGGAATACAGTATTGTAGAAATCATTGCAAGTGAAAAATTGCATAATCAGACATTAGAAGATATAAATAATTCTCATCATTTCAGATGTAACATTGTTGGAATCCAAACAACAACTGATATGAAGATATCACCAAAACCGTCAGAAGTGATACATAAGGGAGATATATTAATTGTCATTGGGAAAAACAATGATTTAACAAGATTCGAGGAAGAGGTTTAAAAACTTCCACCTATACCGACTATCCATCATGGCAAAAACGATTACTTTGAATCAAAACACCCACAGAAATGTAATGTGATAAAACAAAATACTAGCACCAACATTTGTTTGTGCTAGTTTTATTAGGCTGTTTCTAAAAGATTGTTGTTTTTAAAACGAATTAGATGGGTAGTTGATTGGTACGGAAGGTGTGTGACTCCTGCGGGATCTGCAGGAAGGATGAGACCCCGCAGGCACGAGGAGGCTCATCACCTGCCCCGCGGAAAGCACACACCTGGAGTGCAAATCAACATTCCTTAGTTAAAAAGCTCTTTTATTATTAATTCACCGGAACAAATCCGCCCTTTTCAATTAACCGACTTCCGTCCTCACTAAGAATCCACTTTAACAATTGATTGGCAGCACTATCTTCTGGCTCACCTTCTCTTGTAACCGCATAAAGGGTAGCCGTAAAAGGATAAGTTTCATTAATAATGTTCTCCTTATTAACCTCGATACCATTAATTTTTAAAAATTTCACTTTTTCATTTTTATGCATTTCATTTGCAAAGTAATAAAAAGAATACCCTAGTGAATTTTTCGCATTTTTAAAATCAGCCACTATATTAATTAAGCCCCCCATTGCATCGACTTGTTGTTCTAAAGGGGGATCAGCTAACTTTAGCCCTTTCATTACTTGTTTTTCCATAAAGGTTTGGCTACCTGAGTTTTCATTTCGTTGGTATGCTTTTATATCGAAAGATTCTCCTCCAACCTTACTCCAATTGGTAATCTTGCCAGAATAAATTTCTTGTATGTCCTCTACCGTTAAATTCGTAACCGTATTATCATTATGAACTAAAAAGATAAAGGCGTCTCGTCCTATCGGGGTTAGCTGAAGTTCCACATTGTGCTCTCTTGCTAGTTGTAATTCCTGATCTGATGGTCCTGAAACGAAAATGATGTCTGCATTTTCCTTAATTAAATTTACATATGCTTCATGAGACTTATTAAAATCAACCGAAAGGGATGCCTGACGCATACTTGCACCTGTCAGTTCTCGAACAAGAGCTTCAGCAAATGGAATGGCTGCAGTGGCTCCATCTACCTTTGGATAGGTTTCTTCTGTAAAGACGGTTGATTTTGAAAAAAAAGAAGTGAATATACCCATCATTAATAAAATAGGTACAGCAAATATCAAGCTTGATTTTTTAACCATCGTTAACTTTTTCCAGTTGGCACGTCTACTCAACAATATTCCAAGCAGAAAAGATAGTGATGGAAGAATGGCAGGAAGTAGCCCAATCCAAGCTAATAGATCTTTATTATTAATATATATGCTCCCCAGAGTAAATCCAGTATTAGACCAAAAAGTAGCAAGAGTGTAAAGAATCCATGAAAAATTTCCAAACTCACTTCCTAAGTCTCGTGTTGAAAAATAGGTTATACACCATATGGTTATACAAACAACTGGAACTGGCGAAATACTGACAAATAGCTTCCAGTTCGTATTCGTTACCCTTTTCGAATAAAGATATCCTAAGCCGATAAACAGTAAAAGTGGGAAAGTATAATATAAAAGAAGAGTAAAAATAAATGTGCTATCCCTAAACAATGCAATCTTATATAAAAAATTAAACATAAACTCCTCTGAGAAAATGCCAAATAAAACTGTAAATAAAATATATAAGCCTATAAATTCAAATGCTAAATTAAAGGTTGGGACTTTCTTAACACTTTTCACTTCCTTATAATTTAGATCCATTTCTATTCCTCCGTTAATCCTTTTCTGTGATATAAAAAAAGCAATTTGAACTTCATCTTTTCCACCCTAAAGATGAAACCAAATTGCTTAAGGAATTAATATAAATCGAACATGTTCACTTCATGTCCTAGTTGCTTTAAGTACGTAAATAGTTGTGAGCGATGATGAAAGGTATGAGTCACAATTTCCATTAACCACTTAATTTGTACACTTCCACCTTGTTCATAATAAAATGGCTTTGTTACTTTATTCATCAGTTCATCCTCACTTAATGTGAATACATAATCCTTTAGCTTTCCAAGATTATCCACCATGATACTGACTAGCTGTCCTGAGTCCGTAACATTTTGTATTTCTTGTTCGATTATGCGATAGTCCTCCTCACTTTTTTCTTGTAAAAGGCAAGTTAGATCTGCCAATGGGATTTGAACAAGGTGATGAACCAACTCCATCAAAGTTCTCATATTTTCTTTCGGACAATAGCCCCATTCTTTGTCATCAATCTTTTTAATAAGGTTAGTTGTTGTTCTCACTGACAGTTCCAATTCCTCAAATAAAAGATCTCGTATTTTATAAACCTCTGACATCGATAAACTCTCCTTTCCAAACAATATCTTAACTATTCGCTAAAAGTAGGAAAAAATCCTGTAAAATAGAAAATGATTATCATTGCATATTATCTGTTAATACACATTGATAATCATTATCAACCTAATGTATAAAAAAATTCATCTTTTATTTGCTGTTAACAACATTTAATAGTTGTTGAACCCCTTTATACCTTCCTGCTAGCTCAAAGAAATGCTCTTTTTCTCTTTTCATTAATAAGCGGTCCAACTGAAATTTTAAAATCGATATCTCAATATGTAATTCTACAAAGGGTAATACCGACCTTGCTTCAATTCCTTGTTCTATTGAATGTAGGTGGACAAATAATTCTTTTCGATCATTTACAATGATTGTAATAAACCATCCAACTTCCTTAATATACTTAAACCGTTTGCCAATTTCAAACCAATCACCATAATTTAAATATTGATCCCTTGTTACAAGATTTTCTTTTTTCGATCCATAATATAGACAACGAATTAAGAGTCCCTCAGTAGCAGAAATAATATGGTACAACCTATTTCCCCCTCTTAATAACCATGTCGAGTAATAACACATCTCACTTTAAGTTATTCAAAATTTTTGACTGTATTACATTTATTAAGAGTAGGCAGTATTTAATTGAATGTTAATTTGCAACAGGCATTTCGATTTGATTAATCACCTTATGAATGGAACTCCAAGAACGTTTAACAAAGTAAATCGGTTTTGCTTGCTCTTTTGCTCTTTGTTTGATCACTTTAGCTAAGTTGTGGTTAATATAATCGGTCATTACAAATACTATATCAATATTTTCTGGAATTTCGCGCTTCACCATATTTACTTTTCTTCCATCTAAATGAATAATCTCATGAAAACCCGAGCTTAACAACTTCTCAGTAATATTACCTAAATGATCTGCTCCAACAACTAACAATGATTTCATGTTTTACTCTCCTTTAACAACTTGTTAATTACATCTTAATTGAGAATGATTATCTATGTCAATAACAATTGATAAATATTCTCATTTATTTTTTTATTTGTAAATGACTACACTTCTAGTAGTTGGGAGTATGTTCATTATCATCTACGGATAAGATAAGGTTGTAATAAAAATTCAATCAGTGAGGTGTTAAAAAAAATGGCTAAGGATGTATTGTGTGAAGTTAACAATTGCACTTTTTGGGAACGAGGAAACAAATGTGGTGCAGAAGCAATTTATGTTGTGAGTCATAAAGGTAAAACTGCTTCTGACAGCACGGAAACTGATTGTAAAACATTTGAACCCGAAGATGGATTGTAAGTTCCTAAAGGTCAGTCATGCGCGACTGACCTTTATTACATATCTTATTATTGATAATAATAATCATTTTTATTCAAACGACATATTAAAGAATCAATTTTTATTCAAGTACAATTTTTCACTTTTTAAATAAAACTCCCCTTTTTTGTCATAATAAAAAAGTAAGATTACATATATAGTAAAGGGTGAATTACACATGGTAAACAAAGATAGCCTTATTGAATCCTTAAAACAAGAGGTGAAGGGAGCAAATCAAACGTCGTTTCCTATATGTGTAGATTCCTTTACGAATCTATGGCAATACGAATTCGGATCATTAGATGATTTGCCCCAGGATGTTGATGACATTATTGCCTATAGAGCAGTAGAATTAGGGTTGATTGAATTAGAATAAGGGCAAAATAAAATGGAATGAGCTAATCTCATTCCATTTTATTTTCATGGTTTACCTTTAATTTTTTAAGAGTACTCCACCTTGATACTAACCCATGTGTAGGAGAAAGGATAAAGGTAAGGGCAAAGAAGACACCAGCAGCTGTTGCCATTGATCCCGCGATTGAAACATTAAAAAGTAAGGCTCCATAGTAACCTACTACTGCCGAAAGAACTCCAAATAAGGCACTAAGGACCAGCATCATACTTAATCTTTCTGTCAATAAATAGGCTGTAGCTCCCGGTGCAATTAACATGGCTACAACTAATATAGCACCCACACTATCGAACGATGCCACTGTTGTTACTGACAGCATCGTCATTAATAAATAGTGAATAACTACAACTGGGATCCCAATCGTTAAAGCTAATTGAGGATCGAATGAGCTAATTTTTAACTCTTTATAAAAAAGGAAAATTAACACTACATTCACTAGTAATACACCGCCAAGGAGCCATACTGCTTTTGGTCCAAGATCATACCCACCTATAACGAGCGAATTAAAAGGGATAAACGCGATTTCTCCCATTAATACGTGATCTACATCTAGGTGAATGTTTCCAGCAAATAACGTAATTAAAATGACGGCCAATGCAAATAGTGATGTAAAAACCACACCTATCGCAGCATCTGATTGAACCCCTCCACTACTAAGAAGCTGCACTAAAAAGGCTGTTAGCACACCAACAATTGCAGCCCCAATCAGCATGTATACTCCTTCCATACTATTGCTAATAAGATAAGCAGCAATTATCCCTAATAATACGGTATGACTAATTGCATCAGCAAGCATTGCCATTCTTCTTAGAATTAAAAAGCATCCTATGATACCGCAGGTTATTCCAACTAATGATCCAGTAATTATAATCCATGCTTCATAGCTCATGTGCGATTCACCGACCTTTTAGATACATGACGAAGATGGTTAATTTTTGGTTTTATTTCCTCGTTGAAGTCATCCTTCCATAAATCAACCGCCATTGGTTGTCGACCATACTCTTTTAAATACTCTTCTAGTACTTGTAGGACTTTTTTATCTACATCAAGAATATTTTCCTTGGCAAGCTCTGCGTCAGATGGCGAAAACATACTCTCATTTATTAAGAACATCTCATACAAACGATGTTTTAATGTGATTTCATGGGCAGTCTGCAACCCTTTCTCCGTGAATGTGATTAATTCATCTTGATCTAAATAAATAAGATTCCCGCGCTTAAGGTGCTTTATTAACGCCTTTAGTCTTCTTTTAGAGAAAGGTCTTCTTTTTAATAAATCGTGTAGATGAACCGTCTTACTATTGATTATTTTTTGCTTCAATAACTGTTCTTCTGTCACATCGTAGATGGTTTGAAGGAGCTGCTCATAGGCAGTCACTTTTTTAAGTTGATAATGTCTAAAAACTTTAGGTAAAAGCCCACGTTCTGGTGCAAATAGTAAGGAAATTAGAAAAATAAATGTAGCTGCCATGATAATAAGCGGGCCTGTAGGCATACCGCGAGAGACAGTACTTAAAAGGGTACCGACAACACCCGAAAATGCCCCAATTGCACCTGCAATGATCACCATTCTATCCAGTCGTTCTGTCCAATATCTTGCAGCAATTGCTGGTGTAATTAACATCGCTGCCATTAAAATAACCCCAACCGCTTGAAGACCTACAACAACTGAACCTACAATTAAGGTCATCAGAAGGATATTTAATACTCCAGTAGGTAACCCAATGCCTTTTGCAAACTGCGGGTCAAATGTAAGAAGCTTCAGCTCTTTAAATATAAGAGCGGTAATAAAGATGAGAATAAACGAAATCCAACTTATTGTTTTTACATCATTTCCAACAAGGGATGCTGCCTGGCCAAAAATAAAGTCATTTAACCCGCTTTGATTCCCCCGTGCATGTTGGTTAATATACGTTAGTAGGACAATCCCAAATCCAAAGAAAACAGATAATACTAATCCGATGGAGGTATCCTCTTTTATTCTTGAATGTGAAACAATTAATTGTATCAAGTAGGTTGCCAAAAGCCCAATCACAATCGCACCCACCATAAACCAAAGCATGGATTTGGAACCATATATAAGGTACGCAATGCATATACCTGGAAGGGCTGCATGGGCAAC
>JBEQAC010000142.1:0-8503 GCA_041640535.1 Bacillaceae bacterium | reverse complement strand
GTCCAGCCTTGAATCCAAGCAGCGCGCTCTTCATTAAAAGGGGCTAAGCGTAAGCCCATAGCAGGCAGATTCTGAATATATTCTCCTAAAGTAGTGACGAATAAATTTAGGATAAAAACAGTAGGTCCTAAAAATAAGAAAGCAAACAATAACAAGGTCGCTAGCACTAAGTTTGCATTGCTTAACCATTTAATCCCGCGTTTAACCCCTGTTCCAGCTGAAATTAAAAACAAGGCAGTGACAATGGCGATAATAATCAGTTGAACCCAAAAGGCTGTTGGAATGCCGGTTAAATAACTGAGTCCACCATTGATCTGCTGTGAACCAAGACCGAGAGAAGCAGCTACGCCAAAGATCGTGGCGAAAACAGCAACAACATCAATCAATACCCCGATGGGACCTTTTGTTTTTTCTCCAAGCAAAGGATACAGTGTAGCACTCATGAGTCCTGGTAGACCTTTTCTAAACTTATAATAAGCTAGTGCAAGTGCAATCGTGGCATAAATTGCCCAAGCATGAAATCCCCAATGAAGATATGTATATCGGAGTGCAATCCTTGCAGCTTCACCTGTCCCTGGCTCTCCTGTTGGGGGTGCAGCAAAGTGCGAAATTGGCTCAGAAACACCAAAGAATAAGAGTCCAATCCCCATTCCAGCACTGAATAACATCGCAAACCAAGTGGGTTTGCTAAACTCTGGCTTATCATCATCCTTTCCTAATTTGATTTTCCCATATTTACTAAAAATAAGAAATAACGCAAAAATCAAAAAGAACGTTGCTGTTAGTTGATAAAACCAACCAAAGTTTACAAGGAAAAAGGATTGTGCTACCTCCATCGCGGTTTCTAATGATTTTGTAAAGATGACACCCCAAGCAACAAATAAAATAGCAAGGACGATGGAAATCCAAAAGACAATGGTAACTTGGCCTTTCATTTTTATCCTCCTTTCCTATTCTTTTTTATTGGTAGAAAGATTTTCTTGAGCCATTTTAATCATTTCCTTTACCATGCTTCCACCAATTTGACCACCAACTTTCCCGTTTTGTTTAGAGGTTAAAGTGCCATTATACCCACGCTGTAGTGGGATTCCTAGTTCATTTGCTACCTCGTATTTAACAGCATCAGGATCATCTGGAAAAGTGTTGTACCCTTTATCCTTCATGACTTTTGCTTTAAGCAGATCTAATTCTTCTCTTGCCTCTGGGACAAGTGGACGTCTTTTTCTTCTTGCCATGTAAAATCCCTCCTAATTTATATGTATTAACATGCCCAAAATCATGAAAAAAACTAAAAGAAGCTGTTTTCTAAAAGATTGTTGTTTTTAAAACAAATTAACTTTAATTAGAAGTGGCTCACTTGATTGGAACGGATATGTGTGACTCCTGCGGGATCTGCAGGAAGGATGAGACCCCGCAGGCACGAGGAGGCTCATCACCTGCCCCGCGGAAAGCACACACCTGGAGTGTAAATCAATATACCTTAGTTAACTAACAACAAATTTTACGAAAACAACCAAAAAGAAAAATGGAACAAGAAAAATTAATATAGTTATAGCGTTAAACAAAAACTAGGATGATAAATTACAAAAAAATATTCAAGAAGATGATTAAAAGTGCGTATTCTTGGCTATTCTAGTGATGTGAAACGTAAATCACAAGTTTAATAGTCAAATTTACATCTAAAAGTTGCCAAGGTAAGAAAAACGTGGTAAAAAGAATATGTGTTCTTTTAGGAGAGGAGAAATTAAGATGAACAAAACTGAATTAGTAAATGCTGTAGCAGAAAGCGCTGAATTATCAAAGAAGGATGCTACAAAAGCTGTAGATGCAGTATTTGATGCAATCCAAGAAGCGTTAAGTAATGGTGATAAAGTACAATTAATCGGATTCGGTAACTTTGAAGTACGTGAGCGTTCTGCTCGTAAAGGGCGTAACCCACAAACTGGTGAAGAAATCGAAATCGCTGCAAGCAAAGTACCGGCATTCAAACCAGGTAAACAATTAAAAGAAGCAGTAAATTAATGCAATAAAAAATCCCCTGATGGGGATTTTTTATTGTTTAATTAGAATATTTGTAGCCAGTTGAACCAGCTCTTCTGTTGGTGGTTCAACATGCTCGAGTGGATATTTCAAACCTAATGTCTGCCACTTGTAGACGCCGAGCTTATGGTAAGGAAGAATTTCAACCTTTTCTACATTTTGGAGGGTGTCAATAAACGCTCTAAGATTTTGTAAATCTTCAACTGAATCAGTTACACCAGGTACTAAAACGTGGCGAATCCAAACAGGAATGTTTTTATCAGAAAGATAGGTTGCGAACTCTAAAATATGTTCATTTGGTTTACCTGTAAGCTTACGATGTTTTTTGGAATCGATATGCTTAATGTCTAGTAAGAGTAAATCTGTATACTCTAACACTTGAGCAAGCTTTTCCTGGAAAATGGCATCGGTACTATAGCAGCCTCCAGAAGTATCAATGGTCGTGTGAATCCCAAGCTTTTTACATTCCTTAAACAAAGCTAATAAAAAATCGAGCTGTAATAATGGTTCTCCACCACTTACCGTTACCCCGCCATTTGAAGCCTTCATAAAAGGAATATAAGACTGGATGTCCTTCATAATTTCTGCAACACTGATTTCCTTTCCCTTTCCAATTTCCCATGTGTCGGGATTATGGCAGTACTGACAGCGAAGCAGGCAACCTTGAGTAAAAATAATGTATCTGAGACCAGGTCCATCCACCGTTCCGCAAGATTCCACTGAATGTATATATCCGTTCATGTTGATATCCTCCTTTTAGGGGATGAAGCTAGTTTCAATATATTCCCCGGAAATTTATTATAAAGACAGTATAGTACAGGCTCATTAAATGTACTATGTCATTTGTATCAATGAGAAAAACTGAAAGGGAATGACAATCCCATTCAGTTTTATCTCCTTACTTACAGGCTATCGTGGAATGTACGGTTGATTACATCGATTTGTTGCTCGCGTGTTAATTTGATGAAGTTTACCGCGTAACCAGACACACGAATCGTTAATTGAGGATATTCCTCAGGATGCTCCATGGCATCTAATAAAGTTTCTCTGTTAAATACGTTGATATTTAAGTGGTGACCTTGCTTTTCAGCATAACCGTCTAAAATTCCAACTAAGTTTAACTCTTGTGTTTTTTCTTCTTTTCCTAAAGCTTTTGGAACGATCGAGAACGTATTTGAAATTCCATCAAGTGATGAATCGTAAGGTAATTTCGCAACAGAGCTTAAAGATGCTAAAGCTCCTTTTGTGTCACGTCCGTGTAATGGGTTTGCACCAGGTGCAAATGGTTCACCTGCACGTCTTCCATCAGGCGTGTTACCAGTTTTCTTACCGTAAACAACGTTTGATGTAATCGTTAAAATGGACATCGTTTGTAGTGAATCACGGTAAGTTTTATATTTTCTTAGTTTTGTCATAAAGGTTTCAACTAATTCAACTGCGATTTGGTCAACAGCATCATCGTTATTTCCGTATTTAGGGAACTCACCATCGACTTCAAAATCAACGACAAGGCCGTTTTCATCACGAATGGTTTTCACTTGTGCATATTTAATGGCACTTAATGAGTCAGCTACAACGGATAATCCTGCAATACCAGTCGCCATTGTTCTTAATATATTTGTATCATGTAGAGCCATTTCAATGCGCTCATAAGAGTATTTATCATGCATGTAATGGATCACGTTAAGCGTGTTAATATAAAGCTCAGCTAACCATTCCATCACGGTGTCGAACTTAGCCATAACTTCTTTATAATCTAATACTTCAGACGAAATAGGAGCGAATTCTGGACCTACTTGGAATTTCAATTTTTCATCTACACCGCCATTGATCGCATATAATAATGCTTTCGCAAGGTTCGCGCGTGCGCCGAAGAATTGCATTTGTTTCCCAATTCTCATCGCAGATACGCAGCAGGCAATTCCATAATCATCTCCAAATTGCTCACGCATAATATCATCATTTTCATATTGAATTGAGCTAGTTTTGATCGACATTTTTGCACAATAGATTTTGAATTGTTCAGGCAGCTGAGTTGACCATAAGACAGTTAAGTTTGGCTCTGGAGCTGGACCTAAATTATCTAATGTGTGTAAAAATCTAAACGAGTTTTTCGTTACTAACGGACGTCCGTCTAATGCCACTCCACCGATTGACTCAGTTACCCATGTTGGGTCTCCAGAGAATAATTCATTGTAGTCTGGAGTACGAGCGAATTTTACAAGACGAAGCTTCATAACAAAATGGTCAACTAGTTCTTGTGCCTCTTCCTCTGTTAGGACGCCAGTTTCTAAATCGCGCTCGATGTAAATATCAAGGAATGAAGACGTACGGCCTAAGCTCATCGCAGCTCCATTTTGCTCTTTAATCGCAGCTAAATAGCCAAAGTATAACCATTGAAATGCTTCTTTTGCATTTGTTGCTGGTTCTGAAATATCGAATCCATAAGCGTTAGCTAATTGTTTTAATTCTTGAAGTGAACGAATTTGCTCGTTAATTTCTTCTCTTAAACGGATAATTTCCTCTGACATGGTTCTAGAGCCAGTGTTCTTTAGATCTTTCTTTTTCTCTTCAATTAATCGGTTCACACCATATAATGCGACTCGACGATAATCACCGATAATTCGGCCACGACCATAGGCATCAGGCAGACCAGTAATAATCCCTGCTTTTCTAGCTGCTTTCATTTCATCTGTATAAGCATCAAATACACCTTGGTTATGAGTTTTTCTATAATCAGTGAAGATTTTACTTACTTCTTCACTTACTTTAAATCCATAAGATTCGGCTGCTTGCTCTGCCATGCGGATTCCGCCGAAAGGTTGTAGTGAACGTTTAAATGGTTTGTCTGTTTGGACACCTACGACCTTTTCAGTTTCTTGATTTAAATATCCAGGGCCATGAGATGTAATGGTAGACACAATCTCAGTATCCATATCGAGAACACCGCCATTGTCTCGTTCCTGCTTAGTTAACTCCATTACTTGCTTCCAAAGAGCCGTTGTATTTTCTGTTGGTCCAACTAAAAATGAATCATTTCCTTCATAAGGTTTGATATTTGTTAAAATGAAGTCTCTTACATTAATCTCTTTTGTCCATTTACTTTCTACAAAGCCATTCCAATGTTTCATAAGATAACCTCCTAAAAATAAATATATAACAGTTGATTTAATTTCTATATAACAGTTTCTAATAATAGGATACTACGTTAAGCATAAAGTTAATAGGGGGGAGAAGTGACATATTTGTGAATTAATGAGCATTATTCAACAAATACCCTTAAAACAAAGGGATTAAGCGTTTTATTTTTGTCTAGAATATGAACGATATTTAGATTGGTTAAATTAGTTTTTTAACACAGCATAAAAATATAATTGTATAACAGATTAGAAAAAATAACCTTCTGTACTATATGAGTTTGTGGAACCTATGTTATAGTGTCACGAGTTCCACCATTATGTTAAAGTAATAATAAGTAAAGACAGGGAGTAGCGTATGGAAATAAGAAAAAATGGTTGGTACAACATCTTAAAAAATGAATTTACTAAGGACTACTTTTTAACCTTAACACAGTATTTAAGTGAGGAATGTGATACTTTTAACACCTATCCTGATCAGAGTGAAATTTTTACGTGTTTGAATCTTACCGATTATCATGATGTAAAAGTCGTGATTTTAGGGCAAGATCCTTATCATGGAAAAGGTCAAGCTCATGGATTGAGTTTTTCGGTTAAGCGTGGAGTTAAGATCCCACCTTCGTTAATGAATATATATAAGGAGCTGCACAATGATTTAGGGTGTGAGATTCCGACTCATGGAAATTTAGAGTATTGGGCCCAGCAAGGCGTGTTGCTTTTAAATACGGTTTTAACCGTTGAACAAGGAAAACCGAATTCACATAAAGGAATAGGATGGGAACTTTTTACAGACGAAGTGATTCGAAGGCTCAATGAAAGAGAAAAACCTGTCATCTTTATTCTTTGGGGTAATCATGCAGGGAGTAAGAGTAAGTTGATTTCAAACAAGCATCATTATGTCATTACTTCTCCTCATCCAAGTCCTTTCTCGGCGTATAAAGGTTTTTTTGGTAGTAAACCTTTTTCGAGGGCAAATGAGATACTAAGTGATCTTAATCAAATAGAGATTGATTGGCAAATTCCGATTAGATAAGGGGAGAGTATGTTGAGAAAACGAATAAATTGCTTAACCTGTGCTCATTTTTATACAACTTGGGATAAGCATTTTCCAAAAGGGTGTAGAGCGTTTAATTTTAAGACAAAAACCATGCCATCCTTAACGGTTTTCCAATCTTCAGGAGCTGATTGCTTGAAGTTTGTGGAAAAAAAGAAGGTAAGAACATAAAAAAGATGTGAAGAATATACATTGAGGTGGAAAAAGAATGAATATTTCCGTTAACAATATTTTAGATAAAATGACTCAAGAGTTAGTAAAGGCAAAACAGGAGACGAACCATCAGAAGGTAAGAGAAAGTGTCGTCGCAATTCGTACATTATGTGATCTTATTCTAGAAGAGTCTTCAGGTGGAAGGACACTACATGCTGAAGAAGTAAGAATAACAAACCAAAGGTTACCGCAGCCTCTTATGACAACAAAAGAAACGAAATTGGTCGAGGAAGATGGAAATGGAGATTCGTTATTAGATTTTTAATGCTCCATTCAAAATTTTCCACCCATGAACTTCCTCCTGGTCGGAAATTCTAATAATACTTGATGATTTAGGAGGTGTGCGAGTATGCCGGGTGATTACCAGGGTTCCATGTACGGAGATTATCGGTTTCTCCCGATTTTCGGTGCAGTAAATAGAACTGGTGAAGGTGACAACGCAAAGCTAATGGAAGATCGGTATGAAATCTATGTCAATAATGATCTTGTAGGCAATAAAACATTACTAAACCAAAATGATACATTAGAAGATGTTGATGATTTTTTAAAACAACAAGGAATTAAGAACTTCCACTCTTCTCTTGAAGGGGATCATTATAGAATCGACACAAGTGATGAATATATAGATGAAATTAAGAATGCACTTTCTGTTTATCTAAATAATCGATAAGAAGAGTTACGTT
This sequence comes from Bacillaceae bacterium, assembly GCA_041640535.1. Classification (GTDB taxonomy): domain Bacteria; phylum Bacillota; class Bacilli; order Bacillales; family Bacillaceae_L; genus Litchfieldia. Next base: position 1,376 of record JBEQAC010000142.1, on the reverse strand, counting down.
ACCCCGCCTTTCATTGGTGGGGTTTTAATTTGCCCGAGTGCAAAGCCATGAGTATAATGAGGAAAGGTAGAATATAAGGAGTGAGGTCGGATGAAGATTTTTCTTATTTTAGGTGCAGTTAATGCGTTTTTAGCTGTGGCACTAGGTGCGTTTGGTGCGCATGGGCTAGAAGGCAAGATAACAGAAAAATACTTAAAGGTTTGGAACACGGGTGTTACATATCAAATGTTTCATGCGCTTGGATTAATTGCCGTAGCACTTTTGACTGAAAAATTTCCAAACACGAATTTAGTCACCTTATCAGGCTGGTTCATGGTTGTTGGAATCCTTCTTTTTTCAGGAAGCTTATATGTATTAAGTACATCCGGAATTAAAGTACTAGGTGCGATTACACCTTTTGGAGGGGTGGCTTTCTTAGTTGCTTGGGTTCTTTTAGTCGTTGCATCTTTAAGATATTTATAAAAGGCTGTTTTCAAAAAGATTGTTGTTAATTAACTAAAGGATGTTGATTTGCACTCCAGGTGTGTGCTTTCCGCGGGGCAGGTGATGAGCCTCCTCGTGCCTGCGGGGTCTCATCCTTCCTGCAGATCCCGCAGGAGTCACATACCTTCCGTTCCAATCAACTTGCCCCTCTAATTCGTTTTAAAAACAACAATCTTTTAGAAAACAGCCTTATAAAAAGAAAAACGAAGTGTCAGATTAAGACACTTCGTTTTTCTTTCATTAACGTGGTGGATACGTAGCCATCGGAGTAAATCCTGCAGCATACGGATAGTCATATTCAATTTCTTCATCAAATGTTACATAATCTAGGTAAACCATCAATAATAGATAGCGCATTCCTGTTTGAGGATCGCTCAGGATCAAGTGGTCACGACCTGCTGCTTCAATGATCCCTTTAAAGATTTTAGCATTCCATTGCTGGTTGTTTTCAAACGTCATATAAACGGTTGCGAGCTTCCCTTTGTTTAAACGTAAAATATTTTCGATATAGGACTGCTCAATTGGTAGCATTCCTGGAGGCTCTTGCCCTACAGGAGGCTGGTATGGCAATTGTACCGGTTGTTGGAAAGCTTGTTGTTGAAATTGCGGCTGTTGAAATGCTTGTTGTTGGTAAGGCATTTGAAACTGTTGCTGTTGGGCAGTTGGGAAGCCGTACCCATATTGTCCAGCAGCTGTTGGATCCATATAACCTGCTGCTTGAGCATAACGGTAATAATCTGTTGGATCATAGCCGTATGCTGCATATGGATTTTGGTGCTGTGCTTCACTTTCTTGGTTCTGCTGTTGTTGTCCTTGTTGATTTTGTTGACTCATTACTGAACCCTCCTCAGAAATCTTTAAGTATTAAACCATACTTTTTTTGTTCTCTCTCT
>JBEQAC010000141.1:0-8544 GCA_041640535.1 Bacillaceae bacterium | reverse complement strand
CAAGGGTATATCGGAACTATTTTTATGATCAACTCAATGTAAATATCGTTAAAAGTGTTCATACAGATGCCCTCTTTAATTCTCTCTTTCTTTTATTAACTTCTTCATCGCCGCTTGAAGACATTCCAAAAATAAAAAAGGAAATTGATTTAGTTCTGCCTTTTTTGAGAAGTCAAATCGCTAAAGGGTATGAAACGTCATCAACAAAGGATGTTGTTGATATTTGCACAATAATCATCGACGTGTTAGATGAAGTGCTAGAAAATGATATGTTAAATATCTATTTTCATCTTCCAGAATTAGATTATGAACATTTAGATTCTATCCCTTTCGATGATTTGAAGAGAAAAAAGAGATTAAAGAACGACGATCGGATTGAGGATGCACAAAAAGGCGATGAAGATGTTCATAAGGAAGTATTACCCACATGGCATCAGGAAACAAGTAAACCAACCAAAAGCTTTTTGCAATTTGATCTAGAACAAGGAACGAAAACGAATATTTTAGGTGAAGGTGCAAGAGAAGGGGAAGCCGGAGATCAAGCTCTTGGGATCGTTCAAGGCTCATCTAAAAAAAGTAAACGCAGTGACTTCTCTAAACAAGAAGCATTGGAAGCCAAGCACGAAGAAAAAGAGGGCGGAACAGATTTGGGTGCTGGGAAGGAAAATAAATACGCTTATCCCGTTTTTAGATATGCCGAAAAGCCTTCAAGTAATGAGATTGATCAATACGAAGAAAATAAAGCAAAAATCGCATCTTTTCAAAAGAAGCTTAAACAATTGATTCTTAAAACATTAGAGCATAAAAAAATCCAACCAAGAACTGCTCTTCACTTTGGTCGATTAAGCAAAAAATTAATTCCGCTTTTAACAGATGAAAACCCAAGATTATTTTATAAAAAAGACCAAGAGTCGCCAGAAATTGATGCTGTATTTACTTTGCTTGTTGATTGTTCAGCATCTATGTATGACAAAATGGAACAAACAAAACTTGGAATTACCCTTTTTCATGAAGCTTTAAAATCTGTAAGAGTTCCACATCAGATCACAGGTTTTTGGGAGGATACAGGAGAAGCAACCGATAAAAAGCAGCCGAATTATTTCTTCCATACAGTTGATTTTAAATCTTCGCTTGATTATCAGACCGGGCCAGAAATTATGCAACTTAGTCCTGAAGAGGATAATCGTGATGGCTATGCGATTCGAATGATGACCAAAGAATTGATCAAGAGATCGGAAAAACAAAAATTTCTCCTCGTATTTTCTGATGGAGAGCCTGCCGCTTTTGGCTATGAGCAAAATGGAATTGTCGATACCCATGAAGCAGTCATAGAGGCACGTAAACAAGGAATTGAAGTGCTAAATGTATTTTTAGCAAATGGAGAAATAGACGAGGGACAGCAAAAAACAATCCAAAATATATATGGAAAATACAGCATTTTAGTTCCTGATATTCATGAATTACCTAATATTTTATTCCCGTTATTAAAAAAGTTATTAATGAAAAGCTTATAGCACAGCGTATTTTTTACCGCACCGCCTCATAGAATGAACTAAAGTTTGATGGTGGAGGGTTTCTATGGGGAAGGTAAGGAAAAATTCGAAACAATCGGTAACCACGACGGTGACAGAAGAGCTGCTTGAGCGTTACTTTACAATCACTGAGACGGTAAAAGAACTTGATAAGGAAATGAAGGAATTAAAGAAGGTGTTCAACATTTATTTCGATGATTCAATTGGTCGAGAACAGAAAGGTGAACTATCTGTTGGGAATTATAAGCTCCAAAGACAGGTTAGATGTTCTGAATCCTTTGATGACGAAAAAACAATTGCCCGGTTGGAAGAAAACCAATTAAACGATTGTATACAATATGTAAAAATTCCTGATAAGGAAAAAATAGAAGCGGCTGTAACTTTAGGATTACTAAACCAAGAGGATATTGAAGACTGTATCATAAAAAAATATACAACGGCAATCTCAGTTAGAAGATCATAAAACGAAAAAATAAGGGGATGAATTCCCCTTATTTTTCGTTTAACATCTCATAAACTTCAGCATCTAATTTCTTAGCTAATTCTTCATTGTAAGTTTTGATGTATTCAGGTTCAACTGTAATTTTCCCACCATAAAAAATAACATCTTCAACAGACTCCACATCTACTGTTACTACACGGTATTTCATCGTTTTTTCGATAATTTCCGAAACTGAAGCAGTACCTTTTATAGCAAAACAACTACCAGCACCGATCACTCCAAGAGTAATTTCAGGATTTGCTTGTATATTGGATACACTTGAACCTTTATGTCCTAATGCGAATTTTATTATTTTCCCACCTGGATGTGCGACAAGCCATGAAACAATACTTAAATGCGGTTGTTTTGTCGTTTCATCCATTGTGACTAACGAGACAATTTTTTCACCCTGTAACAGGTCAATAAGCTCTTGAGGTAATTTATCTGCATTTGTTTTACCCATGTTTTTCCTCCTTTGTCTGACTATGTAATTAAAGTATATACTACATGATGATTCAAACAAAATGATTGGCTCATGTCAAATCGCATATTCTAGATTGATAAAAATTTTTTGAATGATAAAATAGATAAGATAAAAGAGTTAAAGTGAGGTGTAACGATGATTCATCAGACATGGACTGACAGCCCGTCAATTAAACGTGTAAAATGTATACATACAAATGCAGAAAAATATATGGTTAACCGTGTTCTAACAGCAGGGGAAACATATGAAGTGAAAAATGAAACAGAGGAATTTTACTTTATTATTGATAATACAGGTAAAATAGGTGGGTATTATAAAGAGTACTTTGAAGGGTAAAAAAATACAAGTAGCCTTGATGGCTACTTGTATTTTTTCTTCTCATATTCTGAAATTAGTTCAGTAATGTAAGAAGCTTCTTCTTCTTTAAAATAAAGAAGGACATTTTCTTCTTCTTCATCTCCATTTTGCTTTGTAATTGTATGACGATATAAAACTCCATCACCTGTTTCTTTATCTATACCAAGCTTATAGTAGATGGCATAGTTAATTTCGTTATTAAGACTATTATCTTCGATATGGATGTATTTATCATTTGTGATCCATTCAATATGGTCGTGATCCTCCTCAAGAAAGTTAGAATCGACAAAGTCTTCATCACTCTCTTCCATAAAAACCTCTTCGATTTCATCCGTACCTAAGTCATCAAAATCATCCACGTCATCAAGTTCATAAACTTCATCAATATCATCGTAATCTTCATCTAACTCTTCCATGTAATCATGAAAAGAGGCATGGATAAAGCTTAACATTTGATCTAAGTTTGCAAATAATACTTTTGCATGTAACTCAGCTTCCTCATCAAAGTGATAGGAATAAAATTCTTGATTAATCGGATCAAATAGAACAATACAAAACTCGTCATAATCATCTTCGCCCTCAATGGAGAAACTGAAGGAAGGATGCTGTTCTGTTGTATCAGTATCAAAGATGATATCAACTTCATCAAATCCTTCACATAAATCAGGTAAACTAACTCTTACAGCATTTTCCATACGAGAGAACCATTCTAAACTCATTGTTATTCACCTCATGTTAATAAATTCTTTTTCTATTGTTACCATTTCAATTCATTGTTAACCACTCGTTCAATTGATGTACTATTTATCCGAATTTTGTTATGATTAGCGGGGAAAGCGAGGAGTCTTACTTGAACATGTATAGTAGTCAGGAAGAATTATTTATTAAGGCAGAGGAATTTATTACGATATGTTATCGGGAATTAAATAAAGTGGAAGCTATAGATGATCGATTAGAGATGATAAAAAATGAAATTAAACATACAGATTGTTATACCCATACTTTTGAAGAACTAGAGCATGGAGCAAAAATGGCATGGAGAAATAGTAATCGGTGTATCGGTCGATTGTTTTGGAATTCATTAAAGGTATTTGACAAGAGGCATCTTATGACAGAAGATGAGATTTTTCAGTCACTTTGCCACCATATTGAGTATGCAACAAATGATGGGAAAATAAGACCGGCAATAACAATCTTTCGTCAAGATTTAGATGAAAGCAAACAAGTAAAAATATTGAACCATCAACTAATAAGGTATGCAGGCTACGAAACAGAATTTGGAGTGATAGGTGACTCAAAATCTGTAGGATTTACAAAAGAATGCGAAAAGTTAGGGTGGCAGGGAGAGAGGACACATTTTGATATTCTTCCAATTGTGATTGAAGTAGACGGACGTGGTCCTACTTTATTTTCTTTACCTAAAGAATTAGTTTTAGAAGTGGAAATTACTCATCCGGAGTTCACATGGTTTAATGATTTACAGATAAAGTGGTACGCCGTGCCGATTATCTCTGATATGACACTGGAGATTGGTGGGATTACATATAGTGGCTCCCCATTTAACGGTTGGTATATGGGAACAGAGATTGGCGCAAGAAATTTGGCGGACTCAAATAGATACAATCTGTTACCGAAAATTGCTTCTAGCATGGGCCTTCCTATTGATTCAAACCTTTCCCTATGGAAGGATAAAGCATTAGTTGAGTTAAACGTTGCTGTGTTATTCTCCTATAAAGAACAGGGGATTAGTATCGTAGATCATCATACCGCAGCACAGCAATTTTTACTTTTTGAAGAGCAAGAAAAGAAATGTGGACGACCTTTAACAGGAGATTGGACTTGGTTAATTCCACCTGTGTCACCGGCAACGACACATATTTTTCATCAAGATTATAAAGATGCATTTGTTCTACCTAATTTCTATCATCGCCAAACATAGCCGTGCATCTTGAAAAAACAGGAAAATTTGACTTTGTCTGTTACAATATAGTAACATTATTGATATGAAACATATTCTGAAAAAATTCACTTGTTATAAAGAGTTATCCATATAAGATACTTTTTATAACATGTGAATTTTTCGTTTAGGAGTGATCTTAATGGCGTTCGGAAGAAAACCTGAGGTTGAAATTATTAAAGAAGATATTAAAGTATGGGAATGTAGTTCAGATGAATGTAACTGCTGGATTCGTGACAACTTTAAAAGCAGCACAGAACCGACCTGTCCGATATGTAATTCTGAGATGACTTCTACAACTAAGAATTTACAAGTAATACAAAATCATGCAAGTGCTAATCATTCAGTCAGTTAATAGAAAGGGTTCGAAATCATTGATTTCGAACCCTTACTTTTTGAAAAAAGGATTAATTTACAACAATGTAAGCAATCATGGGGCCATTATTTACCGGATCCTGATGAGCTTCACAAATTAGTCGGTATACACCCGCTTCCGCAAATTTTACCGTTACAAGTGTTTCTTGTCCTTTTTTTACCGTCCCTTTAATTTTTGTGCCTTCGATATAAAATGGATGTTCGTGACCATTTACTCCGTAAATACTAAGCGTGATTTCCTGATTTTTTGGAACATGAATCGTTCCAGGATCCCATCTGTAAGACTCTATTTCTTTTCCATCTTCTGTCTTAGATTTAAATTCTCCTGTTACCATATGAATGGTATAATTCTTATCTTGCTGCCCTGAGAAGGTTGGAATGGCATGTTGACTTAAATAGTACCAGCCACCTACGAGTATTGCTAAACAAACAAGAGTAGTATAAGCCCATTTCTTTTTAAAATATAATACTTTCATTTTAACCTCCTATACTTTGTCCTTTTCTTTATCACTATATGCATAAACCTATAGTGAACTTGTCTACTTATTCCTTTTTCTTGTTAATTTTTTTAAAATGGTAAATTTTCATAAAACGATATATTTTATGGAAAAAATTTATCCACGACGATACTGTAGAAAAATGTTAAAATAAAGTAGATAGCAAGTCCTACAACAGGGGCTTTTGAGAAAGGTGCGTAAGAGGTTTTGAAAATTCAACTATCCAATAAAATGAATGCTTTTGAAGTTGGGGTATTCAATGAGTTAGCAACCTATAAAAAGAAATTGATCGATGACGGAAAAGAAATCATTGATTTAAGTATTGGTAGTCCTGATTTACCACCACCATCTTTTATAATAGAAGAACTACTCCAGCAGGTGAAAAACACATCAAATTATGGCTACTCACTATCAGGTATAGATTTATTTAAACAAGCTGTTTGTACATATTACGAAAATAAGTATCTTACAAATGTAAATTCAGATAACGAAGTGCTTTTATTAATGGGATCACAGGATGGTTTAGTTCACCTACCTATGGTTCTAGCGGATCCTGGAGATATTATTTTAGTACCGGATCCTGGGTATACAGCTTACATGACAGGAATTTCGATGGCAGATGCGAAACCGTATCCAATGCCACTAGTACCCGAAAATGGGTATTTGCCTAACTTATCAGAGATACCACCCGATGTTGCAAGCGAAGCAAAGATGATGATCTTAAATTATCCTGGAAATCCTGTACCAGCGATGGCAACGTATGAATTTTTTGAGGAAGTCATCCAATTTGCAAAAAGGTATAATATCATCGTTGTGCATGACTTTGCTTATTCCGAACTTTATTATACGAATGAAAAGCCAATCAGCTTCTTATCGGTACCAGGTGCTAAAGAAGTTGGGGTTGAATTTAATTCCCTGTCTAAAAGCTTTAATATGGCTGGTTGTAGAGTGGGGTATTTAGTTGGAAATCATCAAGTTCTAGCTGCCTTAAATTCATTAAAAACAAATCTAGATTATGGAATCTTCATGCCCATTCAGTATGCAGCGATTGCTGCGTTATTAGATGAAAGTAGTTTTAGTCACGGGCTTAGGGAAAAATATAAAAAACGTAGAGATCTTCTTGTTCAGGGATTAAATCAAATCGGATGGAAAGTAGAAGAACCAAAAGCTTCAATGTTTGTCTGGGCAAAAGTACCAGCAACTTATACTTCTACTACCTTTACATACGAATTAATGGAGAAAGCTGGTGTGGTCGTAACACCAGGAAATGCATTTGGTTTAAATGGAGAAGGGTTTGTTAGAATGGCTTTAGTTAAAGAAGAAGAAGTACTAAAGAATGTCATAACAAATCTTAAACAAAGTGGGCTATTTAAAATCGTTCAATAACGTGAGACCAAAGGTTGGGGATATTCAATGGATACTTCTGCTACTTACCGAATACTCTTTTTTTTAGAAGAAAATTTACCCGATTTTTTAGAATCGTGGAAACAAAAAATCGTGATTACAGATCCTCACACATCGATGGATCATGTAGTTCATAACGCTCTAAAAATGTATGAGCTAGTAAGATATACAATTTCTGAGAATATTACAATAAATCAAATAGAACAGCTGGCACATAAGGTGGCAGAGGAAAGAGTAGATGCTAATATAAACATTGGTGACTTTGTTTACAATGTTAATTTAGGAAGAAGTGAAATCATTCGGTTCCTAAATAAATCAAAGTTAGTGGACGTCGACCTTGAGGAAACAATCGAAAAGATAAACAATCTATTTGACACGTTTTCATACTTTGCTGTCACGAAATACACTGAATTGAAGGATCAAGAATTACAGGAGAAGATTTCTTTTATTGACCAATCACATAAAGAGAGATTATCCATATTAGGTCAAATGGCATCAACCTTTGTTCATGAATTTAGGAATCCATTAACTGCTGTACTGGGGTTTGTAAAGCTTATTAAGAGTGAACATCCTGATATTAAATATTTAGACATTATTGATCATGAAATGAATCAATTAAACTCAAGAATCTCACAATTTTTACATGTATCCAAAAAGGAATTAATTGATACAAGTGAAACAGAATTTTCGTTATTAGAGTTATATAGAGAAATTATCGATTTTTTATATGCGAGCTTATTAGATGGTGAAGTTGAAATCATTACAGATATTGATTCTGAGCTATGTATTAGAGCCAATCAAGATGAAATTAGACAAGTAATATTAAATATTATTTTAAACTCTATTGACGCGGTAAAAAATCAAGAAGGGCAAAGGGTAATAAAGGTTAGTGTAAAAGTGAATGATGAAAAAATACAGATGAGAATATCAAATAATGGTCCCAAAATCCCGAAGGAGTCCATAAGTACTATTTTCGAACCGTTTTATACAACGAAAGAGTTTGGTACGGGCATTGGTCTTTACGTATGTAAAAAAATAATTGAAAAGCATAAGGGCAATATTTCATGCCTATCAAACGATGAAATTACGATTTTTGAAATCAATTTACCTTTACTAAAATCACATTAATAAAAGCATTGGGGAAATCTGATCCCAATGCTTTTATTTCGTTTTACTGGAAGCTCTTTTCTAATTCATCAATTAGAGAGCCTACATATTCAACGGCTTTCTTAATAGGGCTAGGCTCTGACATATCTACTCCAGCATATTTCATTAGCTCAAGTGGTTTCTTTGTTCCGCCAGCTTTTAATACCTCTAACCATTTGTCAACAACAGGCTGACCTTCTTCTTTTATTAATTGTGATACTGCAGTAGAGGCTGTAAGCCCTGCAGAATAAGTATATGGATATAAGCCCATGTAATAATGAGGCTGACGCATCCAAGTAAGGCCAGCATTT
>JBEQAC010000140.1:0-8735 GCA_041640535.1 Bacillaceae bacterium | reverse complement strand
ATAAAACGTATAAAGAGCAGTAAAAATATAGGGAGCTAAAATCAACTTTTGCAGCAGCAAGACCTATAACAAATGAGCCAACACCAATTCCTAAATCGAAGATCGATAAGAAAGTTGCAGTGGCAAGTCCTCTTCTTTCAGCAGGTGCTTCTTGAATCGCAATGGTTTGGAAACTAGGAAACAAGGTTCCCCAACCAAGGCCAATAAGTGCAGCGGAAAATAAAAATAGAAAAGACGTTGTCGATTGGCTTAACAGTAACATGCCGATTGCAAAGCATACAATACAAGGATAAATAATCACATTCTCACCAAAACGATCATACCATTTTCCTGTAAAGGGTCTAGAAATCAATAAAACTATGGCATAGACAACAAAAAATAAACTAGATACCTTTACTAGCCCAAGCTCTCCTGCGTAGACCGATACGAATGAGAGAAGAGAAGAGTAAACAATCGCAAAGAGAGCAGCTACAAGAGAAATACGTATAGCTGATTTTTCAAACAAATCATTTATGTTAAAAACTGTTCGGTTGACTACTGATTTAGTTATTGGTTCTTGTTCTGGCAGTTTTATTAGAAAAGTCATCATTAAGGCGAAAAATGAGAAGATGGTACTGAACGTAAACATCATCACTTCTCCCCATTGATTCATAATCATCAATCCTAAAAACGGTCCTAATACCATCGCTAGATTTGTAGACATGATATAGTAACCCATTCCTTCTCCTCTTCTAGAATCAGGAATTATATCTGCAACGATTGCTCCACAGACTGTTGTCGCCATTCCAAATCCAATTCCATGAAAGAATCTCAAAATTAGTAAGGCAGTAATCGAATCTGGTATAAAATATAAAATGGCCGAAACAAAAAAGATAAGAATGGAAAGTAGCAGCATGGTTTGTTTTCCAAAACGGATCATACCTTTCCCGGCAAATGGGCGAATAAGAATGGCAGAAACTAAGAACACTGTAATAAGTAATCCTGCTTCAGAAGGTTTGGCATGTAGTTTTTCTAATGCATAAACGGGAAGGGTTACAAGCAGATAGTAAAAGGCCAAAAAAACAAAAAAGGTACATATTGATACAAAACTAAAGTTTTTGGTCCATAATTTAGGGTGTTCCATTCTCTAACTCCTTTTTTTGTTTAACATTTTGATGAAATTCATACTCACTAGTTTACTCCTATTTTGACCACTTTTAAAGCAAATGAATTGCAACATCGTTATTATGCTACTATCATAATAAGAATCGACAAAGGAGTACATATTATGGGATGACTGCTATTATTTATATTAAATTTAGGTTAGGATGATTTGATGAAAGAAAGAAGATTAGGATCAGTTTTTTACATATCTGTTACAGTGATTGCTTTATTTGTATTATGGGGCTTTATATTACCTGATCATTTAGCAGAACAAGCTTCTGCAGCACTTAATTTTACCACCGTTAATTTTGGTTGGTTTTATTTATTTGCAACCTTTATTTTTTTAGTGTTTGCTATTTATTTTGCATTTGGTCCTTATGGCAGAATAAGACTAGGAGATGATGATGAAGAGCCTGAATATCCATACTTTACTTGGTTTGCCATGTTATTTTCAGCGGGAATGGGAATTGGATTAGTATTTTGGGGAGTAGCTGAGCCTATTTATCATTTTATCACTCCGCCATTAGATCAAGCAGAAGGATTAACACCAGATGCTGCTCGATATGCCCTCCGGTATTCATTTTTCCATTGGGGATTACATCCTTGGGCTATTTATACAATAGTTGCCTTGGCTTTGGCATATACACAATTTAGAAAAGGAGAATCTGGGTTAATAAGTTCTACGTTTAGACCATTAATCGGTGACCGGGTGGAAGGGGCGATAGGGAAAGGCATTGATACGTTAGCCGCAATTGCAACCGCTTTTGGTGTAGCAACATCCTTAGGTCTCGGAACTTTACAGATTAATGGAGGCTTATCACATGTACTTGGTATTCCAAACACAATCGTGACACAGCTATTGATTATTCTGATTGTTACGATACTGTACATGATATCTGCAACCACAGGGTTAAATCGAGGAATCCGCTATTTAAGTAATCTAAATCTCGGACTTGCAATTGGATTATTACTATTTGTTTTAATTACTGGGCCCACCTCTTTTATCATTGATGCCTTTACAACAACAATTGGAGCCTACTTAGGGAACATTATACCAATGAGTTTTAGATTAACCCCATTTTCACAAGGTAGATGGGTAGGTGATTGGACCTTATTCTATTGGGCATGGTGGATTGCTTGGGCTCCGTTTGTTGGTACATTTATTGCTCGTGTATCCAGGGGAAGAACAATTAAGGAATTTGTATTAGGGGTATTACTTGTCCCTACAATTTTTGGCGCTTTTTGGTTTGCTGCCTTTGGAGGATCCGCCATCTTTTTAGACTTATTTAAGCAAGGTGGGATTTCAGAAGCCGTCAGTAACGATGTGACAACAGCTTTGTTTATCACACTTGAACAGTTCCCACTCGGAATGTTTCTCGGTCTTCTTGCGACCTTTTTAATAATTACATTTTTTATCACATCGGCAGATTCCGCTACCTTTGTCCTTGGTATGCTAACATCCAAGGGAGTTCTTAATCCTGCAAATACAACAAAATTAACTTGGGGGTTTTTACAATCTTCCATTGCGGCCGTTCTTCTTTGGAGCGGTGGCTTAGGAGGTCTACAAACAGCATCAATAGTTGCGGCACTGCCATTTGCGGTAATTATGGTTTTAATGGTATTTTCACTAAGAAAAGCTTTAAATCAGGAAATCGTTGAGCAGAAACGGAAAGAAAAACGGAGAATGAAGAAACTCGAAGAATTATTATTAGAAAGTGAAAAGTAAGTCAGCATCATTAGACAGTAAGGGGAATTTACCTGCTGTCTTTTTTAAATTTTAAAAAAATATGTTGATTTTATGAAATCACCGTATTATTATTAAAAAAAAGAAGAAGTCAACAAACCCGATAGGTATAGTTGGAATAATTGTTTTCTATAATAATAGTGACCGATCAGACAAACTGAAGGCACTTATCTACATAAGGATAAGTGCCTTTATGTGTATAAAAAATTCTGTATCCTTTTTTATCAAATGACATATTTTAAAATTAAAAATCAAAATCTAATTAACTAGTTGAATAGACATGTTTTTAGCAAAAAAATAGAATTTCTATGAATGAATGTTGAGTGTTTAACTCAACATTCACAGAAAGGAGAGAATGGATGAAGGTCTCAAGCAAAGGGGAATACGCATTACGTGCTCTGCTCGTATTAGGACAGAATCAAGGTAAAGTCATGTCAATCCAAGAAATTGCAGAAAAAACTCTTGTAACGATTCATTATCTTGAGCAATTATTACTTCAATTAAAAAAACTTGGCTATCTTCAAAGTAAGAGAGGGGCGAAGGGAGGATACCTACTTTATAAAGCCACTAGCGAAATAAATATAGGAGAAGTAATTCGTGATTTGGAAGGGCCTTTATCACCTATGGGATGCGCATCAATCACAAAATATGAACCGTGTCCGTTAGAGGAAGGCTGTCAATTAAAACCACTCTGGTCATTAGTGCGAGATACCATCGCTTATGTGCTTGAGCGTACAACGCTTGAGGATTTATTAGAAAACCGTGTGAAATTATTAGAGGGAGAGGATTTAGTTGTCATCAAAACTACGAATTGACCATCAGGTATTGGAAAGGATCATTAGTTCATTAGAAAGTTTGGAATATGGTACTGTACAAATAACAGTTCATGACTCACAAATTACTCAAATTGAAAAAGTGGAGAAACATCGCTTTCCTTTACACAAAAATGATGAACTAAGTAAAAATGTTAAGAAAAAATAAAAAAATGAATACTGCCGATCGGACGACCGAAGGCTCCTTTAGTTACTCGTACAGTCATGTACAAAAACTATAGGGGCTTTTTATTTTATAAAAGACCCTAAACTAAAAATAGGAGAGATGAAAATGATTAGAAAAACATTAGCTGCATTCTTTACACTAGTTTTGCTTTTTGGAGTTTTAGGTTGTACGAATCAAGCAACAAATAGTAGCACAAGTAAAGAAGACGAAACGACGAAAGACTCAACAGGAAAAACAGAAGAAGTGACAACAAAGAAAGAACCAGTTGAACTGTTAAACGTATCGTATGACCCTACAAGAGAATTTTATGACGAATACAATAAAAGCTTTGCAAAGTATTGGCTAGAAAAGGAAGGTCAAGAAGTAACGATTAATCAGTCTCATGGTGGTTCAGGAAAACAAGCAAGGTCAGTCATTGATGGACTTGAGGCAGATGTTGTTACCTTAGCGCTTGCCTACGATATCGATGCTATTGGAGAAACAGGAATTTTACCAACTGATTGGCAGCAAAGGCTATCTGATAATAGTTCCCCTTATACTTCAACAATCGTATTTCTGGTTCGATCAGGTAATCCAAAAGGAATTAAAGATTGGGACGATTTAATTAAGGAAGACGTTTCAGTGATTACTCCTAATCCAAAGACATCTGGTGGAGCTAGATGGAATTATTTAGCGGCATGGGGCTATGCATTGAAACAAAATAATGGTGATGAAGAAAAAGCGAAAGAATTTGTAACGAAGCTATTCAAGAATGTTCCAGTGTTAGATTCAGGTGCAAGAGGATCAACCACCACCTTTGTTGAAAGAGGGATAGGTGATGTATTACTTGCATGGGAAAATGAGGCATTTCTTGCAATTAATGAACTGGGACCAGATAAATTTGAAATCGTGATCCCTTCTTTAAGTATACTAGCAGAACCACCTGTAACGGTAGTTGATAAATTTGCTGAAAAACATGGTACGCAAGACGTGGCAAAAGCCTATTTAGACTATTTATATAGTGAAGAAGCGCAAGAACTTGCTGCTAAACATTATTACCGTCCAAGATTAAAAGAGGTAGCTGATAAATATCAAGATACATTCCCTCAAATAGAATTAATCACGATTGATGATGTATTCGGAGGTTGGTCTAATGCTCAAAAAGTACATTTTAATGATGGAGGAGTATTCGACGAAATCTATCAACCATAAAGATTATGAACATGATAAGGAGAGTTAATCAGTGTTTAATTCGAAAAAAGAACATCGCGTTCTACCAGGTTTTGGATTATCGATGGGATACACCATTGTCTATTTAAGCTTAGTTGTATTAATCCCATTATCAGTTCTTTTATTAAAAACAATTGCTTTGAGTTGGGATGAATTTATTAAGATTGTCACAGCTGACCGAGTGATTGCTTCATATAAAGTAACGTTCTTTACTTCCTTTGTCGCGGCTCTCATAAATGCAGTGTTTGGTACGTTAATCGCCTGGGTTCTAGTAAGATATCAATTTATCGGAAAGAAGATTGTTGATGCATTGGTCGATTTACCATTTGCTTTACCTACCGCTGTGGCAGGCATCGCACTTACCGCGATTTATGCACCCAATGGTTGGATTGGTCAATACTTTGAACCTCTCGGAATAAAAATAGCGTTTACTCAGATTGGCATCATTATTGCCTTAACTTTTATCGGTCTTCCCTTTGTTGTAAGATCTGTTCAACCTGTGTTACAGGATCTAGATGCACAATATGAAGAAGCGGCTTCAACTCTTGGAGCAAATTCTATCCAAATTTTCTTTAAAATCATTGTCCCGACCATCTTCCCTGCTTTACTTACCGGTTTTGCTCTTGCATTCGCAAGAGCATTAGGTGAGTATGGTTCAGTTGTTTTTATCTCAGGAAACATGCCGATGAAAACTGAAATCGTACCCTTGCTGATCATAACCAAATTAGAACAGTTTGATTATGCAGGTGCGACTGCGATTGCGTCAGTGATGTTAATTTTTTCTTTTATTATATTGTTTATCATTAACTTTCTACAGTGGAAACATGCTAGGAAGCATCAAGTGAATTAGAGGAGAATGGATTATATGTCAGGTATAAAAACTACAATAACTCCCCATCCAATGAATCAAACTAACTTTTCTTTTATAAGGAAGTGGATATTAATTGGTATTGCGCTACTTTTCCTCGGTTTATTTTTATTCCTTCCATTGGTTGCTGTTTTTACAGAAGCACTAAAGAAAGGTCTAGAAGTATATTATTTGTCCCTAGTGGAAAAGGACGCTCTAGCGGCTATTAAACTAACATTAATAACAGCGGCGATTGCTGTTCCGATCAATACGATATTCGGAGTAATAGCCGCATGGGCAATTACGAAATTTAATTTTAAAGGAAAAAATATTCTGATTACCCTAATTGACCTTCCATTTGCTATCTCACCTGTCATTTCTGGGCTTATCTTTGTTCTATTATTTGGTGCACACGGAGTTTTTGGACCTTTACTTGCTGCAAATGATATCAAGATCGTTTTTGCCATTCCTGGAATTATTCTTGCGACAACCTTTATCACGTTTCCGTTTGTTGCTAGAGAGCTAATACCTGTCATGCAGGAACAAGGGACTGAAGAGGAGCAGGCGGCATTAACATTAGGTGCGAATGGATGGCAGCTATTTTTTAGGGTAACACTCCCTAATATTAAATGGGGACTATTATATGGAATTATTCTTTGTAATGCACGGGCAATGGGAGAGTTTGGAGCTGTTTCTGTAGTATCAGGCCACATTAGGGGATTAACAAATACGATTCCACTCCATGTTGAAATTTTATATAACGAATATAATTTTTCCGCAGCATTTGCTGTTGCTTCTCTATTAGCAATATTGGCCCTCGTCACATTAGTGATTAAGAGTATCGTAGAGTGGAAGTCAGAACGTTCCAAAGTAACTGTTTGATTAATTTAGTGATAGCAAGAATTCATAGGAGGATAACAAAAATGAGTATTAACATACAGGATGTTTCCAAGTCTTTTGGTTCATTTCCTGCAGTGAATCATGTGAACCTGGAAATTCCAACAGGCGAATTTGTCGCATTATTAGGACCTTCTGGTTCCGGTAAAACAACATTATTAAGAATTATTGCAGGATTAGAACAGGTAGACTATGGAACGATTCTATTTAAGGGAATAGATACAACTAGGAAATCTGTGAAGGAACGAAAAGTTGGATTTGTGTTTCAACATTATGCATTATTTAAGCATATGACCATTTTTGATAATATTGCATTTGGCTTGAAGGTAAGACCAAGAAAAACACGACCTTCTAAGGAAGAAATAAAGTCTAAAGTCTATGAATTATTAAAACTTGTACAGCTTGAAGAATTGGCTAATCGATATCCTTCTCAATTATCAGGAGGACAAAGGCAAAGAATTGCATTAGCAAGGGCACTCGCTGTTGAGCCAGAGGTCTTATTGTTGGATGAACCTTTTGGAGCATTAGATGCCAAGGTTAGACAGGAACTACGTCATTGGTTAAGAGAAATTCACCAAAGATTAAATATTACAACTGTATTTGTGACACATGACCAAGAAGAAGCGCTAGAAATGGCAGATACAGTTGTTGTCATGAACAACGGGAAAATTGAACAAATAGGTTCTCCAGAGGAAGTATACCAACAACCTGTAAATGCCTTTGTTTATAGTTTCTTAGGTAGAGTTAATACTTTCCGGGAGGGTGGTATTGAGGGATATGTACGTCCTCATGAAATTAAGGTTAGTAAGATATTAACAGGAACTACCAATGTTACTTCAGAGGTCATTCATGTCCATTCAGTAGGAGCCATTATTCGGATTGAATTAAAACGACAAGATACAGGAGAGTTATTTGAAGTTGAAATAGATGGTGAAAAATTATTAGAGTTCGGCAGACTGAAAAAGGGCGACATTCTTTATGCTAACCTTACGAATATTAAAACCTATTCTAATAATTATTTGACGAATCGTACTTTTATTAAGGAAAGCTTCATTAATAAAACTCAAAGTATTCCTTTTGGTAATTAAATACAATATAGAATTGGTACTTTTTAGAGAGTACCATTTTTTTGTTCTTCAATTAATGATAAATCTATTAGACGGGAAATTAGGTTTTTTTTTCAATAATATACAAATAATATGAAGGATAATTTTGATCGGAAAGAGGAGTCAACATGTTAAAAAAGTTGAAGTATCTTAATAAAATTCATTCTTCAAAAAACTCTTCTATTCAACATGAGCAATCTAATCAGCCACAGACACCAATTGATAAACATATTAGCGAAAATCATCTACAATTAAAAAACATCTTAGGAAAAAGTGCGGATGTTAAGTTTCGTGATTTTCAGTTCATGCTTCATGAGCCTATTGATATATTCCTTTGTTTTATAGATGGTCTTGTGAATGAAGACTCTGTCAATACTTACTTACTAAAACCGTTAATGGAACCAAATTTTTTACTTCAGAAAGATTACAGAGAATCAGAAGACTTAATAAAAATTATTAAAAATAATATTTTGAGTTCTGCAAGTATACAAGAGTTCCAAACGATAGAAGACGCCGTTGATCACATTATTTTAGGCAATACAGTCATTTTTATTAATGGGTATGCAACTTGTCTGTCAATAAGTACCCAAGGGTTTGAGACAAGAAATGTAGCTGAGCCTGATACTGAATCAACTGTAAGGGGGCCAAGGTCGGGATTTAATGAAGTTCTAAAAGTAAATACTGCCCTTGTTCGGAGAATTATAAATAATCCAAAATTAACGTTTGAAAGTATGAAAATTGGGAAACAAACAAATACAAATATACGTATTGGGTACATTGCCGGCATTGC
>JBEQAC010000139.1:0-8852 GCA_041640535.1 Bacillaceae bacterium | reverse complement strand
ATGAAACAGCTAAAATTATTCAGAATATGGCAAAAATGCTAAGGAAATCCTTTACATGGGGCAAGGATTGGGTTACGGTTCATGAGGAAATAGCCATTATTTTATGCTTCTTGGAAATTCAAAAATATCGATTTGGAGATAAACTTGAATATCGAATTAATATTGATGATTCAGCTGGTGAATGTGTGATTCCTAACATGGCATTGCTTCCGTTTGTTGAAAATGCAAGTATCCATGGAATTGAACCCAAAAAAGGGAAAGGTTGTATTACCATCAACATCAAACTAGTTAATGAAGTATTACAATGTGAAATCCATGATAATGGTCCTGGAATTCCAAAAGAAAAACTTGCAAAAATGCTTGAATCCTTAAAAACAGAAGAAGCTATTGGTGAAAATGTAGGGATAAAGAACGTCTATTATCGCCTTAAAATGTATTTCGGATCGGATTTCCACTTTGATATAAAAAGTAATCAAGGTGAAGGAACAACAGTATCTGTCTACCTTCCATACCCAGAAAGTAATAAAAGTTACTGATTTTTCCCAGCTGTTAAGCTGGGAACTTAATTTTTTTAAGTACAAACTATAGTTTATAGGGTCACTTAAAGTTTGAAAGCGTTTTATAATGAAATAGTAATGAAAGTGCTTACAAAATGATATAAGGGGGTAACAAAAAGATGTTAAAGAAAAAGTTTTTAATCGGTTTTCTAGCATTAGTACTACTTTTTGCATTAGTAGGTTGTAAAAGTGATAGTACTACTGGTGGAGAAAAAGACTCTGACAAGGGCCAAGGTACTGACACTGCTCAGGAAGAAGACAAATCACCATTTAGTTTTACGTATTTTAACGCTGGTTCTGCTAAGAAAGATATCGATTCAAACACTACTACACTAGGGAAAATGTTTGAGGAAGAAACAGGCGTTAACGTGAAAATGGAGCACCTTGTTGGTGACATTAATACAAAAATTGGAACAATGATTGCTTCTGGTCAATACCCAGATGTTCTTGTTCCAGACTCAGCAATTGATAAAGTACTAGAGGCAGAAGCATTTATTCCTTTAAATGATTTAATTGATGAGCATGCCCCAAATCTTAAAAAGTTATATGAGCCATATTTAAATAAAATGACAGCAGAAGATGGAAATATCTATTTCATTCCATTTGGTGCAGATCAAGGTTGGGCTCCAGATCCTAATATCGGTCAAGGTGCATTTTGGATTCAACGTGGTGTATTAAAAGAATTTGGCTATCCGAAAATTAAAACTCTTGATGAATATTTTGATTTAATTACGCAATATCAAGAAAAATATCCTCAGCAGGATGGAGCAAACACAATCGGATTTACAGCATTAACACATGACTGGAGATTTTTCGTTATCTCTAACCCTGCAATGCACTTAGCTGGTTATCCAAACGACGGTGGAGTTATTGTTGACATGGATACTCACGAAGCGAAAGTATATGGTAATGGAGAATATACAAAAAGATGGTTACAAAAGTTAAATGAAGTGAATGCACAAGGATTATTTGATAAAGAATCATTTGTAGGAAACTATGATGAGTATTTAGCAAAATTATCTTCTGGTAGAGTTTTAGGTTTCTTTGATTACGGTTGGCAATTTGGACAAGCAAGAACTGCACTAGATCAAGCAGGAAATGATGACAGAGAGTATATGCCTCTTCCAATCGTTTTTGATGAAAATATTAAAGATCAATACATTGATCCACCAGCATTTGTTAATAACCGTGGACTTGGTATTACAGTTAGTGCAAAGGACCCGGTACGTATTATTAAATTCTTTGACCATCTAGCAAAAGAAGAAACACAAAAGCAAATTTTGTACGGAATTGAAGGAGAAACATACGAAGTAAATGAGGAAGGTCGTTACATCAGAACTCCTGAGCAAATTGAGCAAACTAAAAATCAAGAGTTCCGTGATAGCTTTGGATTCTCTTACTTCGAATGGTACTGGCCACGCGGTGGTGGATTATACGCAGATGGGAATGCTTGGGAACCAGCAAGACAACCTGAAATTGCATTTGAATCTTATGATGATGGAGATAAAGCAATCCTAGAAGCATATGGTGTTCAAACCTTTGCTGAATTATTCGCAGATCCAGACGATCGTCCATGGTATCCTACATGGAGTGCTCAATTAGAGCAAGGTTCACCAGCACAAATTTTCTCTCAAAAGTCATCTGACTTATCAAGAGAGTATTTCCCGAAACTTGTTTTATCTGAACCAAGTAAGTTCGATGCAATATGGCAGGAATATGTTGACAAATATAACTCCTTTAACCCTGAAGAATATGAGAAAACAATGACAGAAATTGTTAAGCAACGTGTTGAAGATAGTAAATAAAAATTTTCTTCTTTAAGAAATAAATGAAAGGCCGGCAGCCTGAAGAGGACGAATGTCTGGCCTTTCATTTTATTTAAAATGATTGTTACTTAGTCTTTTTGACTCTTCTTGTGAAGTGGATCATCGCGATTTCACAAGAAGAGTCAAATTAACAACATACTTTAACAGGATCAAAGAAATAAGAGGAGGGCTATGTAATGGCTTCAGAACAAAGAACAGCAACCGTGTCCTTTCCGGTAGAACAAAGTAAACCAACTGGAATCAAGCTTTTTTTCCAAAAGTGTAGCCAACAAAAAGCACTATTATTAATGAGTGTTCCTTTCGTAATTTGGTTATTTATTTTTAGATACGTTCCTATTTGGGGATGGACGATGGCTTTTCAGGATTTCAAACCAGTAAGAAGCTTTAGTGAACAGGAATGGGTGGGTTTAAAGCACTTTATCTTTCTTTTTGGAGATGAAAATTTCCTTCGTGTATTAAGAAATACGTTCGCTATGAGTGCAATTAACCTTGTTCTTGGATTTGTAACAGCGATTGGACTTGCACTTTTATTGAATGAGCTTAGACATATGGCGTTTAAACGAGTAGTTCAAACCATTAGTTATATGCCTCACTTTCTATCATGGGTAGTTGCAGCAAGTATTGTTTCCTACTCACTCTCTTTAGAAAATGGAATTATTAACATTCTCCTCACAAAAACTGGTTTAGTTGATGAACCAATTCTTTGGTTAGGAATCGGTAAATATTTCTGGGGTATTCTTGGTGCAGCAGAAGTATGGAAAAACCTTGGATGGAATACGATCATTTACTTAGCTGCGATAACAATGATCGACCAAGAACAATATGAAGCAGCAGAGATTGATGGTGCTACAAGGTTTCAACGAATGATGTTTATTACATTGCCGGCATTAAAGCCTACAATCGTCATCCTGTTAATCATGAATTTAGGTCATATTCTTGAAGCAGGTTTCGAACCACAATATTTATTAGGTAATCCTATGAACGTTGAATACTCCGAGGTTTTAGAAATTTTTGTATTGAAATATGGTATTGCAATGGGGAACTTTTCACTAGCAACTGCAGCAGGGATATTCAAAACATTGGTTAGCTTTATTTTCTTATTTGCTGCTAACTCGATTGCCAAAAAACTTGGTCAAGCAAGACTATTTTAAGGAGGCGCATCTATGAAAAAACTATTTAAAACAAACGCACGCCATTCCTCTTTGGATGACCGGATCTTTGATATTTGTAACTATACATTCATGATTTTCTTATGCGTAGTAATGATTTATCCAATGTTAAATACATTAGCGGTTTCATTAAATAATGCAAGTGATTCAATTAAAGGTGGCATTTTCCTTTTACCGAGGGAATTTACTTGGCATAACTATCAGCATGTTCTTGGTGAAGAGTCTCTAGTATGGGCACTTTTGGTGTCAGTTGCAAGAACCGTTATTGGAACATTAATCTCTGTATTCTGTACAGCAATGGTGGCTTATGCGATTAGCAGAAGAGAATTTGTTCTTCGTAAATTTGTAACAATCGCGTTTATCCTTACGATGTATTTTAGTGGAGGATTAATTCCTACATTTCTACTAATGAGAGATTTGAATTTAATAGGAAGCTTCTGGGTTTATATTTTTCCGGGTATCATTGGCGTATTTAATTTAATTGTTATTCGCTCATTTATTGAGGGACTTCCAGAGAGTTTGATGGAATCAGCCAAAATGGATGGAGCAGGTGATTTTACTGCTTTCTTTAAAATTGTGTTACCTCTCTCACTTCCGGTTTTGGCAACAGTATCTCTTTTCGTAGCAGTTTATCAGTGGAATTCATGGTTTGATGTGTTTCTTTATAACTCATCTATTCCAGATTTAAGTACATTACAGTATGAGTTAATGAAAATTCTACAAAATTCTAATGCGTCAATGTCTTCGAAAACAGCAGCAGATGCTTTTTCAAATGCAAATGCTGAAGCGAACACGGTAACACCGACATCAATTCGTGCAACCATGACTATTATTGCGAGTGTACCAATTATTTTAGTATACCCATTCCTTCAAAAATACTTTGTTAAAGGCTTAACAATTGGTGGAGTAAAAGGTTGATCCTTTTATTCCTAAGTAAGAAAAGGATATAGAGTATCTTTAGAGGATTGGAATCCATCTCATAAAAAAGAATGCAAAATACAGTTTATATCGAGGAGGAGAAATATGAGTCAGCAAAAGGTTGAGGAAAAAACATCTTCACTATTTCAAGTATATCAAGATTATTTTCCAATAGGGGCCGCTGTTAATCCAAACACATTAGTAAGTGCGAGTGAATTACTAAAAACACATTTTAAAAGTCTAACATCTGAAAATCATATGAAGTTTATGAATATTCAGCCTGAAGAAAATGTGTATACGTTTGAAGAAGCAGACAAGTTAATAGAATTTGCAGAAGCAAATAATAAAATCGTTCGCGGCCATACTTTAGTGTGGCATAATCAAACGCCTGAGTGGGTTTTTACTGAAAATGGCCAATTGGCATCAAGAGAAACTGTATTACGAAGAATGAAGGACCATATATCAACAGTTTTGGGAAGATATAAAGGGAAAATTGTCGCTTGGGATGTTGTAAATGAGGCTGTGACAGATAGTGGAGAAGTGGCTTTAAGAGAGTCAAAGTGGTTACAAACGATTGGGGAAGATTACATTGCAAAGGCGTTTGAATTTGCACATGAAGCAGACCCGAATGCTCTACTTTTTTATAATGACTATAATGAATCGTCTCCAGAGAAGTGTGAGAAAATCTATCACCTTGTGAAATCTCTTCTTGAAAAAGATGTACCAATTCATGGTATAGGTCTTCAAGCTCATTGGAATTTATATGGACCTTCTCTTGAGAATATTCGAGCAGCAATTGAAAGGTATGCTTCTTTAGGCGTACAGCTGCATATTACGGAGATGGATGTATCTGTATTTGAGCATGGAGATAAAAGAACGGACTTGACTCAACCAACAGATGAAATGATGGAGCTACACCAACAGAGGTATGAACAATTCTTCTCAATTTTTAGAGAATATCGTGATGTCATTAGTAATGTCACGTTTTGGGGAGTTGCGGATGATTATACCTGGTTGGATGATTTTCCAGTTAAAGGAAGAAAAAATTGGCCATTAGTATTTGATGCTAATCATCAGCCTAAACCAGCTTTTAATAAAATTACAAAATTTTAACTTTCGGTGTGCTGGGGTGGTTTTCCAGCACATTTTCACTCTATAGAAGTAGTTAAGGAGAGAGGGAAATTGACAAATAAAAACGGCGCTTTTTTTACAGGAGAGTATCGGAATCTTTTTAAAAAATATGGGTACTCAGATGACGAGATTCAAACAAGACTTGAAGATTCATGGAATCAAATTTTTTATGGTGATGAAGATACTAAAATTTATTATGAATCCAATGATGGTGGATATTTAGTAGATACAGGGAATTTGGACGTTCGGACTGAAGGGATGTCATATGGAATGATGATGGCAGTTCAGTTGGACAAAAAAGAAGTATTTGACCGTATATGGTATTGGACAAAGAAAAACATGTATATGACTGAGGGGGTAAATGCTGGTTACTTTGCTTGGTCTTGTAACACGGATGGGTCCAAACGAGCTCATGGACCTGCTCCTGATGGTGAGGAGTTTTTCGCACTTGCCTTATTTTTCGCTTCACACCGTTGGGGAGATGGGGAAGAGCCATACAATTATAGTGTTCAAGCAAAAGACTTATTAAGAGATTGTATCCATAAAGGAGAGAATAATGATGGATTCCCGATGTGGAACCCAGAAAATAAGCTTATTAAGTTTATACCTAACTGTGAATTTTCTGATCCATCGTATCATCTTCCACATTTTTATGAATTATTTGCGTTATGGGCATATCCAGAGGATCGCGGGTTTTGGAAGGAAGCTGCTGATGCGAGCAGGGAGTATTTAAAAATCTCTTGTCATCCTGAAACAGGGTTAGCTCCTGAGTATGCTTATTATGATGGTACACCTAATGATGAAAGAGGCTATGGTCACTTTTTTAGTGATTCCTATCGAGTAGCTGCCAATATCGGTTTAGACTATGAATGGTTTAGAGGGGACGAATGGGAACGGGAAGAAGCCGATAAAATACAAGCGTTTTTTGCTAATAAGGATCCGAAAGACTATCGCAGGTACAAAATTGATGGGACTCCTTTTGAAGAAAAGTCTCTTCATCCGGTTGGCTTAATTGCAACGAACGCAATGGCATCTTTAGCAACTGCTGATGGACCGCATGCAAGGGAAACAGTTGAGTTATTCTGGAATACACCTGTTCGAAAAGGTGTAAGAAGATACTACGATAACTGCTTGTATCTATTTAGTATGTTAGCATTAAGTGGAAATTTTAAAATATGGATACCTAAGGAATAAAGAAAAAAGGATTAGTCACCACCAACTATGGCAATGACTAATCCTTTTATGTTTGCTCTACTAATTGCTCTTCCTTAAAGAAATTTTCGATAACAAAAGCGGAAACTCCACGAGCAGCAGAGTATATGGTAAGATTAGAAAACTGAAGTGTTAAGTTTTCATGATGAAATGCTAACGCATGATCTAAAATTGTAGCTTCCACAGATTTTTGTAAGAATTCCTGTGCTGTCGTCATTCGGTTCCCGATGATGATTTGCTGTGGATTTAGTGTGTTTACTAAATTCGTAATCCCAAACCCAAGGTATTCTCCAACCTGGTTAAACAGCTGAATAATACTCTCATTTGAACTTTTTGCTTCATGAATTAATTCTTCTAATGTTGTATCCGTTCCGAGCATTTTTTTTGCCTCAGTTAGAAGAGCATGCTCTGAAGCATACGCCTCCCAACAGCCATTTCTTCCACAGCTACACTTTCTTCCATTTATATCAATAATCATATGACCCGATTCGCCCGAAAAGCCGTTTACTCCACGATACAGCTCATTTTTAAGAATGAGTCCTACACCGATACCGATACTTGCACTGATATATACAATATTTTCGTGATCTTGTCCAACACCATATCTTTTTTCACCATATGCACCTGCATTCGCTTCATTTTCAATCATGACAGGCAGATTGAATTTCTCTTCTAAATCTTCTTTTAGCTGTGAATTCTTCCAGCCAAGATTTGGGGCGAGAAGAATTTTACCATCCTTGTCCACAATCCCAGGAACACCTACTCCAATTCCAACAATACCATACCTAGATTTAGGTGCTTTCTCTATAAGCTGTTCGATGAATTTAATAACGAGGGTTAGTACCTTACTATACTCTAACTGGCTCATGGGGATATTTTTTTCATAAATAATATTTCCTTGAAGATCCGTAAGTATGCCAAGAATGTAATTAACCCCAATATCAATTCCAATTGAGTACCCTGCTAGTTGATTAAATAAAAGCATAACAGGTCTTCGGCCGCCACTGGATTCACCAGGTCCTGTTTCATCTACTAGTTCCTCCTCAATTAGTTCGGCTACTAGTGAAGACACAGTTGATTTATTTAATCCAGATCGCTGGGAAATTTCAGCACGAGATAGAGGTGCATGTTCTTTTATGATTTGTAAAACAAGTGACTTATTATTACGTTTGACCACTTGTTGATTCCATGTTATTTGCATAGTTTTTCGCTCCTCTACTATAGTTTGTCACATTTTAAATAATTTTATCATAAACTTAGTTTATTGGATAGACAAATTAAGTTTTGGGTGATATACTTTAGTTAAGTTAGTAGTTAATCCGCTTACAGAAAGCGATTAAACTTCTACTATTAGACTATAAGATTTGATTAAAGAATTATAGGAGGAATTTTAAATGGCTTATTTTCCAAATGTAAACAAAATTAAGTATGAAGGCCCAAACTCAAACAATCCTTTCGCATTTAAATATTACAATCCAGAGGAAGTTGTTGGCGGAAAGACAATGCAAGAATTTCTACGCTATTCAATCGCATACTGGCATACATTTACTGGTGAAGGTGCTGACCCATTCGGTGCTGGAACAGCAATCCGTCCTTGGGACCACCTAACTGGTTTAGATAAAGCAAAAGCTCGCGTTGAAGCAGCATTTGAATTTTTCGAAAAAATGAATGCTCCATTCTTTGCTTTCCATGATGTAGATATCGCTCCAGAAGGAAGCACATTAAGAGAATCAAACAAAAACGTTGATGTCATTGTTGCAATGATCAAAGAATACATGAAAACAAGCAACACAAAATTACTTTGGAATACTGCTAATATGTTCACAAACCCACGTTATGTGTTCGGTGCAGCAACTTCTTCAAATGCAGATGTGTTCGCTTACTCTGCAGCAAAAGTGAAAAAAGGTCTTGAAGTTGGTAAAGAACTTGGTGCTGAAAACTATGTATTCTGGGGTGGACGTGAAGGTTACGAAACTCTATTAAATACTGATATGGGTCTTGAGCTTGATAACTTAGCACGTTTCTTCCACTTAGCTGTT
>JBEQAC010000138.1:0-8858 GCA_041640535.1 Bacillaceae bacterium | reverse complement strand
ATTTTTTATAAAAAAAGGCTCTTTTCGTAAAGTTTGTTGCTATTTAACTAAGGTATGTTGATTTGCACTCCAGGTGTGTGCTTTCCGCGGGGCAGGTGATGAGCCTCCTCGTGCCTGCGGGGTCTCATCCTTCCTGCAGATCCCGCAGGAGTCACACATATCCGTTCCAATCAACCCTGCCCATCTAATTCGTTTTAAAAACAACAATCTTTTAGAAAGCGGCCTTTCGTAAAGCTTATTTTTTTTCGTCTTTTTTCTCTTCTTTCTCTTCATCTTTTACAATCTTTAATAGTTCTTCCAACATGTTCACCATATCCTGTCTTTTATATGGTTGATTTTGTTTTTGGGTGGCAGGAAGTGTTTCATTTTCTTCCACGTTTATTTCTTCAGGATGTTGATACCTTTCCTCAATTAAATAAGCAGGAATAAGTTGACCATCAGGAGTAACATACTTTTTGTTTAAACGTCTCGTTTCTTTATCAAATAAACTATACACAATAGGAATAATAAAGAGTGTTAAAAATGTACTACTAATCAAGCCACCAATAACTGCAATACCCATCGGCTGATTCATCTCAGAACCTTCTCCTAATCCAATCGCAAGTGGAATTAAACCAAGGATTGTAGTGGTAGCAGTCATTAAAATTGGCCTTGTACGATCTTTTACAGCTACAATAATCGCATCATATGTTTTAAGACCACTTTGTTTCTTTTGATTAATATAATCAACAAGTACAATGGCGTTATTGACCACTATACCAGCGAGTACAATGATTCCAATAAAGGCCGTTAAACCAATCGGAGTTCTAGTTGCCGCTAATCCAATGGCTACACCAATCACCATTAATGGAACGGTAAACATAATGATAAATGGATGTTTGAACGATTCAAATTGTGCCGCCATGACTAAATAGATGAAGACTAACGCGAGAACAAATGCTAAACCTAAATCATCCATCGATGATTGTAATAACTCACGGTCTCCCCCAAATGTAATTTCTGTTTCGTCAGCTAAGTCTAAATCTGCAATCTCTTGATCCACAACGGAAGAAATATCACCTAAGTTGGTGGTCGTTACATATTTAACTGTAAACTGAACAGCACTTTGTTGATCAATTCGATTGATCGTTGTTGGCCCTTCACCAATTTCAATATTTGCGACCTCATCCAAGGTAATATACGTATTATCCTGTTTCCTTAGGAGTAATTCCCTTAGTTGATCGATATTACTTGTGAGTTCTCGATCATAGCTTACTTGTACAGGTAAAATCTTATTTTCCTCATCAGTCATTTGTAATGCTGTCGTACCCCTCGTCACATCGTTCACGGTAGAAGCAATTTGGATTGGGAGCATTCCATGATCAAAAGCTTTCTCTCGATCTACAGTAATTTGGACTTCCTCAATGGTTTCTGACAAATCGGTTGTCACTTCCGTAATTTCTTTCATGTCACCTAAGGCGACCGTAATTTTTTCAACAGCATCATTTAAACGTTCAGCATTATTATCTTTTACATTAAACGTCAATGTATTAGGTGCCGAGCCTGCAGATGATTGTACATTCATTCTTACTTCAGCTGTTTCGTTTCCTAAGCGTGCTGCTTTTTCAATTTCACGTTTATTGTTATCAATAAAATCAAACGTAGACACAGTTCTTACATCTAGTTCTTTCATTTTCACATAAATTTCTGCTCGATTCGATCTTGCAGTTCCTGTGTAGGATCCTTGTTGAGTCGAACCAATCGAGCTTACATACACATCCACATCCGCTTTTTCCTTGAGTACTTCCTCAATTTCTTTCACCGCTTTTTCAGTTTCTGAAAGAGAGGCTCCATTTTCTAAGTTAACCCTAATGCTAAAATACCCCTCATCACTACTTGGTAGAAACTCTGTTCCAACTGTCGTTAAACCAAAGATACTTCCAGCCGTAATGATTGCCGTTAAAACTAAAACGAAAGCACGGTTTCGTAATCCCCACTTTGTGAAGCTTTCAAGGGACTGAAGGAAGCTAGATTCCTGTCGTTTCTTTTCAATATTTTCTTTTGGTGCTTTAAGAAATTTACTCGCAAGCATCGGAACAACTGTTAAAGCAACAAATAATGATGCAAATAAACTAAATGCAATCGTTAAAGCAAACTCCGTAAATAGCTGACCAATGATACCAGAAATAAAGATAACCGGTAGAAAAACAGCAACAGTTGTTAAAGTTGATGCTGTTATTGCAGCTCCAACCTCTTTTGTTCCGTCCGCTGCAGCAACTTTTGGTTCTTTCCCCATCGATAGGTGTCGATAAATATTTTCTATTACAACAATCGCATTATCGACTAGCATTCCAATCCCTAATGCTAACCCACCTAGTGTTAAAATATTCAAGGTAAAATTAGAAAAATACATAAGAACAAAAGTAACGATAACTGAATATGGAATCGCGATTCCA
This sequence comes from Bacillaceae bacterium, assembly GCA_041640535.1. Taxonomy (GTDB): domain Bacteria; phylum Bacillota; class Bacilli; order Bacillales; family Bacillaceae_L; genus Litchfieldia. The sequence continues at coordinate 6,423 of JBEQAC010000138.1, read as the reverse complement.
ATAATAAGTGGACTTCTAAAACTTTTTAAAAAGAAAAATAATACAATCATGGCAAATAGTCCACCTAGGATTAAAGTTGTAGACATATTACCAATTGCTAGTTTAATAAAGTCACCCTGATCAAATAAAATGTTTGACTTAATATCTTCATATTTGTCTTGGCTTAGTAATTCGTCCAACTCAGCTCGGAAAGCATCAGATACTTGTGCCGTGTTTGCATCAGATTGCTGCAGAACACTTACTAACAATGCTGGTTCTTGATTTGCACGAGTAATCGTATCAGCTTCCTGTGGTACGATTTTGACCTCTGCAAGGTCTTCAAGAGTGACTTTTTCGCCATTGGACGGATCAATTGTAATATTAATCGAATTAAGAGTTTCGACTGAATTAATTGTACTAATGACACGAGTGGTTAACTCTTTTCCATCTGTCTCAATTGTATTCCCAGGTAAAGATATTGAGTTTGCACGGAGTCGATCAACGATGTCTTGTTGTGTGACACCATATTGTTGCAGTTTCACTTGGTCTAATGTGACCTTCAGTTCTTCCAAAATTGTTCCAGAGAGACTAACACTAGCAACGCCTTCAGCCTTGTTAAGCTCTAACACTAGGTTTTCTGCAAGCTCCTGTAGAGTTTCAGAGTCTGTGTCTGTACTCAATGAGAGCTGGATAACTGGAAATTGGGATGGATCAAACTTAAGGAATCTTGGTTTTTGCGCGTCCTCCGCGATATTTGTTGAGTCAATTCTTCTTTGTACTTCACTTTCGACATCCTCTATAGAGGTCGTCCATGAAAACTGCATAAGAGTTAAGCTTGAGTTTTCCTGTGAAGTCGATGACATACTCTTTAATCCAGGTAGTGTTGATAAACTTTCTTCAAGAGGCTTTGTAACAGTTTCCACAACTTCAGTTGGACTAGCACCTGGATAGTTAACGACTACTACTCCAATGGGAGGATTAATGTCAGGTATAAGCTTCAAAGGTATGTTTAATAATGAAACAAGGCCAAGAATAATCACTAAGAACATTGATACTAGTGTAAAAACAGGCCTTCTTATCGCAAAATTACTTAATTTCATGTAGGGTTACTCCTTTTTCTATCTATTTCAATCATTTCCAGAGAAATATACTAAATAACTACTCTCTATTATTTCCAAGTTTTCCATTAGTAAAGCCTAATGTTCCATAAAAACAGCGGCCTAATAAACAAGTAGTCATCAGATTGACCGAATGGTCACTACATTATTTACTATAAATGATACTAGGTACCTGATGCAAGAAAGAACTTATGTAAATAACAAAAAAGAACCTACTAAATAGCAGGTTCAGCCATCTCTTTCTTATTTAATATAGGCAATAAAACTTCCACATTCGTTCCTTCGTATGGCGTACTGGTAATAGTCATTTCACCACCATGTTCTTTTATGATTTTATTACTAATGGTAAGACCAAGACCTATCCCTTTTTCTTTTGTTGTATAAAAGGGAGTTCCTAAATATTTTAATCTTTCTTTTTCTATTCCAATCCCTTCGTCTTTACATCTAATCTTGACTGTTTGATCATCATTTTTCTCCACCGAAACTTCAATCGTACCCCCACTTTGCATTGCCTCTATGGCATTTTTAATAAAGTTCATAATCACTTGTTTGATCTGATTCGGTTGGCAAAGAATCATAATATCCTCAGTAGGCAAAGAACGACTGATTATCACATTGTAGAGCGAGGCTTGAGTTTCGAATACAGTTAAAGTGCCTTGAATTAATTCTTGAAGGTTTGCTTCTTGAAAATGAATCGCTTGTGGTTTAGCGAGAGACATAAATTCATTGACAATTAATTCGATTCTCTCTAATTCATCTAGCATAATTTTTAAATAACGATCTTGATTCTCATTCAATAAAGTAGACTTTAAGATTTTCGAAAAACCCTTCAATGCAGTTAATGGATTCCTAATTTCATGGGCAACACCGGCTGCCAATTGGCCAATCACGGATAAGCGGTCTAAATTTCTAATTAACTCTTCATTTTTTAACCTTATCGTTATATTTCGTGAGACACTTAAAAATGAATCAACAACCCCTTTTTCATTCGTAATTGGTGTAATAATTGATTCAACATGGACATAGTCCTCTATTGCTGTTCGCAATCTAGTTTGTAGGAGAACAGCTTCCTTTTTACATATAACTTTATGAATATTTTCCTTGGTGACTTCTAGGTCTTCAGGGTGAATAAACTCGTAATAGCTTTTTCCTTCTAGGTATTCAGAAGAATAGCCTAGCATCTCCTCATGTGATGGCGAGGCAAATTGTATTCTTCCATTTAAATCATAAACTTTGATTAAGTCAGATGTATTTTGAGAGATTAACTTATACTTTTCCTTGCTTTCATGGAGCTCTTTTTCAGCTAATTTTCTCGTCGTAATATCCCTTGCAACCAAAATAATATGAATAATTTCACCTTCACTATTTGTTACGGGTGTTGATTTTACTTCAAGCCATATATAACTTTGTCTCTTTGTTTGATATCGCAACTCAATTGAATCCTGATTTCTTGTTTTTATTACTTCTTCAAACCTCTTCATTACTTCATGAATGTCCTCACCATGGACAAATTCAAAACAGGATTTATTTAGTAACTCTTCAGGTTCAAATTTTAGTACATTTCGACAGGAGGGAGAGACATATTTCAATTTTGCTTCTATATCAATAATGGCAATAATATCTGACATATTTTCTGTAATAAGCTTGTATTGTTCGTTACTTTTTTGGAGTTTTTGTACAATTTTTTTCCGATCACTTATATCCCGAATCGAGCTTATTACTCCAATGATTTCGCCTCTTAAGTTTCTGTAAGGAGAATAGGTAACAGATATATCAATAATTGTCCCGTCTTTTCTTGTCCTCCTTGTTTGAAAATCTCTTAATTCTTTTCCTTTTTTTACAGCCTCTAGAATGGAGCCAAATTCACTTGCATCTAGTTCATTTTGCCATTCATGAGGCCGATGACCAAGGATCTCTTCCTCTTCATACCCAAATATCTCTAAAAAGGCATTATTTACTCTAGTAACCCTATTTTCAATATCCAGGATAAGTGTTCCGTCTCCTGAACTACTAATAAACCCATCAAGCATTTCATTGGCCATATGTAATTTTTCTTCCTTGATTCTATTGTCGGTAATATTTTTACCGACGATCACGAGAAAATTGCAATGCTCACCTTCATCGAAAACAGGTGTGACCGTTACCTCTTCAAGAATATTTCCGTTCTGTAAAATCACTTCGTTCGCAAGTTTTATTTTTTCCTTTATATACATCGCATGATTATATTTATTTTTTAAATAATTCGCTCTCTCAATTGGTAAGATATCCTCTAATCTCTTACCATAATCAGCCTCAGTTATATTACCTTTTAATAAAGCTACATTATTTGCAAAATAATAGCGAAATACCCCGATTTGATCTACCTTCATAATCATAACAAAGTCTTCTACTTCATTTAAGGTGGTAGCGAAAAGTTGGGTTGTTTCCATCGATTTCACTTCCTTTTACACGCTTACTTTTACTATTATTGTAACCTGTAAATATATAGAATGATAGTAAAATTCGGAAATTTAGTGCATACTAAAAGGCTTTGCCTCAATGTGACAAAGCCCTAATTCTTTGATCAAACTAATTCGGCTTAGAAGATCGTCTATACTTGTACTGTTGCCATTGAAAACGGATGAAGCAGCCAATACAAAAGCCAAGTATGGCAATAAATGCAGCAAGACCGACGATAATTGTAAAAACATGGGCCAATAACGTAAAGTTAATTAGATAACCAATAAATCCTATTGTTAAACAAATAACCGAGATGATTCCGTTAAATTGCTGTTGATCCGAATCTTCTTGTATATACTTATTTACTGGTTTTTTTAAGAACAGTGAAGCAATTTTCATAATTGGGTTTACCTTAAACACGAGTCCTACTATTCCCGCTAGTAGTGGAACCAAAAGGCTCCAATATTGCCCAAAAAGTAATGTAATGACAACACTTATTACAATCACCCACTGATTGGTTCTTACGAGAGGTCGCGGAATCGTTTGTATTTCATCTTTTTTTGTCATCAAATAACCCACCTTTTCATATCAGTTTAATATATATTACATATCTCATTTCAATTTGTTAATAAATTAGCTTAAGTCAAAATTTTATTTCCTTATAATTACAATCCTGCAAAATATATTGTATGATTTTATTAATATCTTATAGATTGGGTGATGCTGTGAAACCGATTGTATCCATTATTATTCCTACTTATAATAGAATCGAACGTCTTGCCGAGCTAATTGAAAGTCTTTATTGTCAAACCTTTCAAGATTTTGAAATCATCATTGTGAATGATTGTGGTAAGCCCGTGGAAATCATAAAAGAGCTTTATCCAGAATTAGTGATTCATATTTGTAATCTAGTTATAAATAGTAAGCATGTCGTTGCACGAAATGAGGGGTTAAAGCTCGCGGAAGGTGAATTTATATTATTGTGTGATGATGATGATTTACTTATGCCCACACATATTGAATCTTTAATCGAACATCTTCCATACTCAGATTTCGTTTACACAGATGTAGAGATTGTTAATTATCAACTAGTACAAGGGACAAGAATACCCATAAATCGAAGGCTTTTTGCATATAAAAGTGATTTTGAACAAATGAGGAAATTTTCAACATTTGTTTCATCAGGATGTATATACCGAAAAAAAATCCATGACGAAATCGGCCTATTTGATGAAGAGGTATACAATTATTGGGATTGGGATTTTTTTCTCCGGGTTGCACAAGAATACAAAGTTACGCGCGTTCCCATCGCGAGTGTACTCTATGAATTCTCAAGCGATTCAAACAATGCATCAAAAGAGATGAACAAAAAAAGGGAAGGTTATTTAAATAAACTTTGTCAAAAGCATCAGCTCGGCCCCTTACCTCAAAAGAATTTCTTTATGCTTTTAGAGGAACCAGAAATTAAAACACGTAAAGCTAATAGCAAGATTATTTGGGACGGAAACCCAATTATTTCTAGATATGCTGGAGGAGGTTGATCATAGAAGTAATAAGTACTTTTATGGTCAACCTCTTTTGTTTACCTTAATTTGTCCATTAACTTTTTATACTTAATACTTGTGTCATTTACACTTTCTTTATAGTATTAAAAGAGTACTCTCGTCTAAATTTACAAGCACCCTGATTTTTGGAGGTTTTTATGAACGATTTAAATAATAAAAATTTAAGGGCAACCTTAAAACACTTGGTAGAAAGTAAACCATTTAATGTCACCATTATGACGATTATCATAATCAATACGATATTAATTGGGTTAGAAACATACCCCGCCATTTATCTAACAAATAAGGATTTCTTTTTAATTGCAGATAAATTATTTTTATTTATCTTTACAATTGAAATTATCCTAAAAATTATTGCAGATCGTACTCGTTTTTTCAAAAACAATTGGAACTTATTTGATTTTGCTATTGTGTTTGGTAGTATTATTCTCTATCAAACTCATTTCGTGAGTGTTCTCCGTATATTAAGAGTCCTCCGAGTATTAAGAACGATTTCAACTATCCCTTCTCTTAGAAGATTAGTCAATGCACTGTTTATGGCCATCCCGGCAATTGGCAGTGTTTCAGTATTAATGGGAATATTCTTCTATATTTATGCGATTATCGGTACGGCATTTTTTGGTGAACTTTTCCCAGAGTATTTTGGAAATCTTCAACTATCACTGTTAAGTTTGTTTCAGATTTTCACACTTGAATCCTGGGCTAGTGGTATTTTCCGTCCTATCTTTGCAGAATTTACTTGGTCCTGGTTATATTTTGTATCATTTATATTAGTTGCAACCTTTATTATGTTAAACCTAATTGTCGGGGAAATTGTTAACAACGCGCAGCATCTTTCAGAAGAACATGAAGATATCACGAAAACAAATGAAGATTTAGGCAAAGAAATGGAAATGTTAAAAGAGCAAAATGTAGAACTTTCCCGTAAGCTAGATCAAGTTCTTACGTTGGTAGAAAAGAATCAAAAAATATGAAATAGCTAAAAAAATGAGGCTGTCCGATAAAAGTTGAACACTTTTGGGACTAGCCTCATTTTATTGATTACTTTCAAACCATTCAGTAAAAGAACCTGTACCATTACAACCCACACAATTATATGGCTTTGTATAATAGAAATCATATGCATTGAATGTATGAAATCCTTTGCCATTACACTCAGGACATAAGCCAAGGTTTTCCATCTGCTCAATTTTCCTCTCATATCGTGAACTGATCCAATCATTAATACTATTTAGAAGTCCCATTTTTATTCACCTCATGTTTTTTCTTATTATGTGGAAAAAACAGGATATTTATTCATAGCATATGCCCATTTCTACCAC
>JBEQAC010000137.1:0-8906 GCA_041640535.1 Bacillaceae bacterium | reverse complement strand
AAGTTCACTATCAGGCATGGTTGCAACATCATTACTTTCTCCTTGCCCATCATTTCCTTGAAGAATCGTCACACTTGTCATTCCACTAACATCCTCTTGATTTGTTAGCATTTTAAATAAACGATTCCCATCCCTTGTATCACCATAAAGGACTGTTCCAACAAGGTGGTTGTTTCTAATTAAAACCTTTTTATATACCCCATCGAATTCATTTTGAACAATAATTGACTTCGTTGTTTCATCTTTGTTTATTTCACCAGCAGAGAATAAGTCAACACCAGAAACCTTTAACTGTGTGCCAACAATGGTTCCTTCATACGGCTTTGGATCCATATTTGCTAAATGTTGTGCTAAAACTTTCCCTTGATCATATAGAGGTGCTACTAATCCATACGTAATTTCACGGTGTTCTGCACATTCCCCAACTGCATACACATTTTCTACATTTGTTACCATGAAATCATTCACAACAATTCCACGATTAACGTAAATATTACTTTCTTTTGCTAATTGGGTATTTGGGATAATTCCAATCGCCATGACCACTAAGTCTGCCTCAACTTCAGATCCATCCTTAAAGCGGAGTCCTGTCACACGGTCATCACCTAAGATTTCAACCGTTTGCTTCTCCATTAAGAAATTCATTCCTTGTTGCTCAAGCTCTTGTTTTAACATTTTTGAAGCAACCGCATCTAACTGTCTCTCCATTAAATGTGGCATAAGGTGAACGACATCGACTTCCATACCTAAATTAAGTAGTCCTCTTGCAGCTTCAAGTCCTAATAGTCCTCCACCTATAACAACGGCTTTTTTATAACTTTTTGCAGTTGAGATCATTCGATCACAATCTGAGATATCTCTAAAGCCTGTTACGCCTACCTTATCAGCCCCAGGTATTGGTAAAATAAATGAACGTGAACCAGTAGCGATAATCAGCTCATCATAATCAACAACTCTACCTTTTTCAGATAGGACTTGCTTTGCTTCTGTATCAATACTTGTAATAGCTTCTCCTGTGAAAAGCTCGATGTTATTGTCTTTGTACCATTGCCAGTCATTCATAATAATATCGTCAATGGTTGTGTCACCCTGTAATACAGTAGACAATTGAATACGATTATAGTTCGGATGTGGTTCACTTCCGAAGATCGTAATCTCAAATTGTTCTGGAGTAACTTTTAATAGTTCCTCAATTGTCCGTACACCAGCCATTCCGTTCCCTATCATGACTAATTTTCTCTTATTCATCGTTAACCCTCCCAGGTAAAAACTTTTATCTTTAACTTTTTAAAGTGATGTTCAATTTGTATAGGTTTATTGTAATTCCTCTTTCAATTTTGAATTGTGAAGTTTATCACTTTTTCCACCCTATTTGTGAACCATTTCACATTTTTGTCAAAATAAAAAAGAGATAACAATTGTTACCTCTTCGCTCTAGATTTCGGTTTTGAATTTGAGTTCTTTTTATTATTATTTGGTTTAAATGGAGGCTTTCTTTGGACTCTCTTTTCAACAATTTTCCCTTGATAAAAGTCCTTTTCATGCAAGGGAATATTGAGCTTATCAGCTATTTGTTTTAGCTCACGCGCTTCTCGGTGAGTCATGATATTAATGACGGTTCCAGATTCAGAACCTAATCTTCCGGTTCGCCCTGATCGATGTGTATATTCTGTGACATCTTTTGCCACATCATAATGAATCACATGTGTAATTCCTTGAATATCTAATCCCCTTGCCGCTACATCCGTTGCTAATAATAGGTTTGATTTTCCTGCCCGAAAATCATTTAATGCTGTTTGACGATCGATTTTTTTAACATCACTATGTAAAACAGCTAAAGAAACTCCTTTATAATTTAGCTTTTCAGCAAGAACCGAAAGACTCCCTATATCCTTAACAAATACAAGACCACGGACGTTCTCAAGTCTGGAAATTTTAGCTAAAATCTCGATCTTTTCTCTTGGGTCGCATAAAAAATAAAGATGCTCTACATTAGCTGCCGTTTTTATTTCTGGGCGTTCTACCTTAAGATCGACAGCATCTTCCTTCAAAAATTCTTTTGCCACATGTTTCGCCTGATCTGTTAATGTTGCAGAAAACAAAGAGATTTGGCGATCTTTTAAAGTAGATTTTACGATGTCTTTGATTGTATTTAGATGTTCAGGAACTAAAAGCTGATCACCTTCATCAATCACAATCGTCTTTACCTCATGCATTTTCATCTTCTTTTGTTTAATAAGTTCCAACACTCTTCCTGGTGTACCAAAAATAATTTGTGGTCGCTTCTTTAATTTTTCAAGCTGACGCGCTACATTTACCCCACCAATAAAGCTTGCTCCTGTTAGGTTACTCCCTTGTGACCATTTCTGAAATTCCTGAAAAATTTGCATCACAAGCTCATGTGAAGAGGCTAATACGACCGCCTGAATATCCGATTTTTCTGGATCGACTTTATTCAATAGAGGCAGCAAGTAAGCTAGTGTTTTTCCCGTACCTGTAGGCGACTCAGCTACAATATCTTTTCCCTCGAGCAGCAATGGTATTGCTTTTTCCTGTATTGGAGTTGCTTGCGAAAATCCAGTTTTTTTCCAAGCCTCTTGTATAAAAGGTTTCATTGATTGTAAAGTTGACCAATTGTCTACCATAGAAATCTCCTTTAATGTTGTTGATATCATTAGTCTGTTCTACTCGTAAATGAACTATCATGATATTTTTTGAATTCTTTCTTCCGCTTTTCACTATACCATACTTAAACCGAATCCTTGTAATTCAAAGATAAATGCGTTACTTTTTAAACAAAGAATAGATTATTAAAAGGATGTTTTTGTAAACTTTGTTGCTATTTAACTAGGTATGTTGATTTGCACTCCAGGTGTGTGCTTTCCGCGGGGCAGGTGATGAGCCTCCTCGTACCTGCGGGGTCTCATCCTTCCTGCAGATCCCGCAGGAGTCACACACATCCGTTCCAATCAAGTGAGCCCCATCAAATTAAAGATAATTCGTTTTAAAAACAACAATCTTTTAGAAAACAGATTATTAAAAAGAGGAGAAGATCGTATGCTTTCTTGCCGTGAGGAAGTCTTAGTTTTAACTAAACAATTAGTAAATGTCGAAAGTATTGTGAATACAACAGGCGAAAAGGAAATGGCACAAGTTCTCTATACTTTGCTTTCTTCCTTTTCCTATTTTATCGAAAATCCCTCACACCTCATTAAATCTCAAACGATAAATGATGATTATGAGCGCTATAATGTTCTTGCGTTTGTGAAGGGGAAAAAGGGGCCTTCAAAGAAAACCATTATTCTTATGGGGCATATGGATACGGTCGGTACGGATGATTTTCAGCATTTACAAGAGCATGCTTATTCACCAGATTCTCTAAAAGAGAAGCTTAAGCTTGAAGACCTTCCACCACAGGTGAAAGAACATGTGGAATCAGAAGACTGGATGTTTGGGCGCGGTGTGTTAGATATGAAAAGTGGGGTAGCAAGTCATTTGTATTTGTTAAAATATTATTCTGAGCATCCAGAAGAGTTAGATGGCAATCTAGTCTTTGTTTCTGAGTGTGATGAAGAGGACGGATCTCGAGGAATTTTATCAGCATTAAAACAATTAAAAACATGGAAAACGGAGCACTCATTTGATTACATTGCTGCGATCAATGCTGACTTTGTCTCCCCGAGGTTTGAAGGGGATGAAAATCGCTATATTTATAAGGGGACAACAGGGAAGCTGCTCCCTTCATTCTATATTACAGGTGCTGAGACACATGTGGGATCATGCTTTGAAGGACTAGATCCGAACTTTATTGCAGCTGAATTAACAAAACAAATCAACTATAATCCGGAGCTTTGTAATGAAGCAGATGGAGAAATCACAGTTCCTCCTGTTTCTTTGAAGCAAACGGATTTGAAACCGTCCTATACAGTACAAACCGCGTTATCAGCTTATGTTTATTACAATTTTTTCATCTACTCCTGGTCGCCTAAAGATGTGCTCGAGAAGCTAAGAGAGCAAGCACATCTTGCTTTTGATCGTGCGCTTCGTTTGTATAAAGAACGTTATGAGCAATATTGTAGTCTGAGTGGTGAACCGTATAAAGAAAATACCTGGTCTTCTAGATTGATGACATACGAAGAAATGCATGAGCAATTGATTCTTGACCATGGTGGTCAGTATGAATCCCATATGGCAGCCTTTAAAGAGCGATTATTGTTAGATGAAAGTCTGGATACAAGGATGTTTGCTGCTAGAGTAGTAGAGGAAGCTTGGAAGTGGATGAAGAATCAGAGTCCAGCGATTATTTTATTTTATTCCTCTTTGTATTCACCAAGGGTTCAGCTCTCTGGAGAATCTGTTATTGAACAAAATCTAATTGAGGCGCTAGATTATGCTGTTGAATCAGTAAAACCATTGTATGATCATCCGATTGTCGTTCGGAACTTCTTTCCTTATATTTCTGATATGAGCTTTATCGCATTAAGTGATGATGAACAAGGAATAAATGCTGTGTCGAGCAATAATCCTGGCTGGGGCACGAAGCATTTTGTTGATTATGAACAAATTCGTGAGCTCAATGTTCCAGTGATCAATGTCGGCCCTTATGGCTTTGATGCCCATAAAAAATTTGAACGAATGGAGCTAACCTACTCTTTAGAGGTAGTTCCTAATCTTACGAATGAGGTAATCAAACGTTTGTTTAAATAATGAGAGGAAATTAATTAAACGTTTGTTTGAAAAAGGTAGAGGATTTGATTAAACGTTTGATTAAGGAATGTGTACTCTGGTTCCTGTTTTTTCGTAAAACTTTCTATTTAGGGAATCAGATCGCATTCTGGTTCCCTCTTTTGCGTATACTCACTAATTTCGGGAATCAGATCGGATTCTGGTTTACGATTTCGGGAATCAGATCGCATTCTGGTTCCCACTTCTCCCCTATACCCCACATTTACAGGAGTCTGCGCACCTTTTCACGCAAAAAAATGACGTGCATCCTCTACACGCCATTTCCACCCACTCATCCAACTTCCTCAATAATCTGGTTTTCATATAAATCCGCATAAAACCCTTTAGCTTTTAACAATGATTCATGAGACCCTTGTTCAATCAGCCTACCATCCTTAAACACGAGGATTTGGTCAGCACTTTGGATCGTGTTTAAGCGATGGGCGATGACGAAGCTTGTTCTCCCTTGCATTAAACGTTGCAGCGCCTCTTGGATTTTCAGCTCTGTCATCGTATCAATACTACTTGTCGCCTCATCTAAGACCAACAATCTTGGATTCGATAAAATCGCACGTGCAATCGATAACAACTGCTTTTGCCCCTGACTAATTCCATTCCCATCTTGAGATAATGGAGTATCATATTGCTTTGGAAGCTTCATGATAAAGGAGTGCGCGTTGGCAAGCTTCGCCGCTTCCTCCACTTCCTGATCAGTTGCCTCTAAACGACCATAACGAATGTTTTCCCTAATCGTCCCTTGAAACAAATAGGAATCTTGCAACACAAATCCCATATTTTGTCTAAGGCTCTCTCTTTTAATAGACCTGATATCATGTCCATCAATCAGGATTGTCCCTTCATTCACATCATAAAATCGCGATAAAAGATTAATCAACGTTGTTTTACCAGCTCCAGTAGGCCCTACCAATGCAACGGTTTCCCCCGAATTTACCTTAAAGCTAACATCGGTGATGGTATTCCCATCTTTTTCATATGAAAAAGAGACATGTTGAAACTCAACCTTCCCTTTTCGAATCACAAGTTCCTTTGCACCCTCTTCATCGCTCGATTCTTCTTCCTCATCAATGACCTCAAACACCCTCTCTGCTCCCGCTACAGCAGATAGTAATGTATTAAACTGGTTCGCCAGGTCATTAAGAGGACGAGTAAATTGTCTCGAGTACTCAGCAAAAATAACAATCACACCAATCGAGATGACTCCATTCAGAGCTAATACTCCTCCAACAGCAGCAATCACAGTAAAGCTAAGATTATTTAACATATTCATCAATTTCGGTATAAAGCCTGAATAGGTTTGCGCCCAAAATCCAGCTCCTTTTAAGCGCTCTCCTTTTTCAATAAACTCATGAGTTACTCTGTCTTCTTGGGAAAAGGTCTTCACAATTTTTTGACCGGAAACGGTTTCTTCAATGAACCCATTTAATTCCCCTAAAGTACGCTGTTGCTCCTTAAAAAATGTACCTGTACGATTGGTGATCCATCTTAATCCGTAAAACATCGTTGGTACGATGACTATGGTTAATAAAGTCAATAAAGGGCTAAGCCATAGCATCACTGTAACGGTTCCAATCAGCGTTAACACACTCGAGAATATTTGAATAAATGAACTATTTAAAGTGGAACTCACATTTTCAATATCATTTGTAATCCTACTCATGAGCTCGCCATGCTGTCTTTTATCAAAATAAGGGATTGGTAGTTTATGAAGATGACGAAATAATTTTGTCCGCATCATAAAAACAGTATTTTGAGCAATCCCAATCATCCAGTAATTCTGTAGCCAAATAGAGAGTGAATGTACAATGTAAATACCAATTAAGCTGACTAAAAGAACGACCAATCCTCTAGTTTCACGATCAACAATATAATCATCGATCGCCATTCCAACTAAAAACGGCCCCAATAAGGCTAAAAACGAACTAATAACGACCATCAATAATACCAAAACTAATAAGGCCTTGTTCTCTGATAAATAGCCCCATATTCGGACTAATGTTCCAAACCAATTTTTTGCCTTTTTTTGAGAAGACTTATTTTGTAAACCTTCACTTTTCCCTATATTTATCGGTATTTTTTTATATCGAAAAGGCTCAATTAGCTGCTTTAACATGTGCCACCCCCTCCTCTCCAAATTGTGATTGATAGATTTTCTGATAAAGAGTCGAGCTTTTAAGCAATTCATCATGGGTACCTTCAGCTATGATTCTACCCTCTTCGATCATCATTATTTTATCCGCTTCCATGGCTGTGCTTACCTTTTGAGTAATAATCAAGGTTGTACATATGTAATGCTTTAATGCGGCTAAAAGCTTCGCTTCTGTTTTCAAATCAAGGGCACTTGTACTATCATCTAATAAAAGAATTTTAGGCTGGCGAATCAGGGCGCGTGCGATTGACAGACGCTGTTTTTGTCCTCCTGAAAGGTTCACACCCTTTTGTCCAATAATGGTTTCATATTGTTTTGGTAGCTTCATCAAGGTTTCATGTATTTGCGCATGTTTTGCAGCCTCCACCATTTCTTCTAGAGAAGCATTTTCTTTTCCCCATGCAAGATTATCCTTCACCGAACCTGTAAATAATAACGCCTCTTGAGGAACAAACCCAATTTGCTTCCTGAGCTCTTTTGCCTTCATCTTTCTAGTATCCTTGCCATCGATGAAAATGACTCCCTTATCTGCTTCATATAATCGTGGAATGAGCGAAAAAATGGTTGATTTCCCCGATCCGGTTGCTCCTAATATCGCGATGGTTTCTCCTGGATTCGCCGTAAACGATACATCCGTTAACACAGGGGTGTTCGTCCCTGGATAAGTAAAAGAAACGCTTTCAAATTCAATCGCTCCTTTTATTACTCCAGGATGAGTGCCTTTTCCTTCGGCTTCTTCAAAGTCCACCTCTGTTTCTAATACTTCCGCAATCCGTCCACTAGATGCTTTTGCCCGTGAAAATGCCATAATGATAAACGAAAAAATTGAGAAAGCACCTGCAATCCTAGTCACATAGTTCACGATGGCCACTACTTCCCCCACCTGTGCACCACCTGTATTCACTTGAAAACTACCAAACCATAAAACTGCTAAAATACTAAGATTCATAACTAAAAGTAATATCGGCATCGTAATTTCCATCAACCTTAACGCCGAAACCGTTCGGTCCATAAGCTGCTCATTCGCATTAGTAAAGCGCTTAACTTCATGCTTTCTTCGTAAAAATGCTTTTATCAATCTGATCCCTGTTAAGTTTTCACGCATCACTCCATTTACACGATCCAAACGCTCTTGCACCGAGCGGAATAAGGCATCCCCTTTATTCATCACCCAAACAAGGAACACAAATAGGACTGGAATTACAATCAGCAGTACAAGTGCTAGCTTAAAGTTTACAATTAGGGCCATAATAACCCCACCAAGTATTAAAAGTGGTGCGCGCAGCATAATTCGTAAGCTCATAAACACCGTATTTTGAATTTGAGTCACATCATTTGTCATTCTTGTAATAAGGGAAGAGGTAGGGAAAATATTAAAATCACTAAATGAAAAAGATTGCACCTTCTCAAACACTTTTCTCCTCACATCAAAGCCAAAACTTTGACTTACATGAGCTGCATAAAAAGAGTTAATAATGCCCGAAACAAAGGCCAAAAGTGAAAGAATCACCATGCCAATTCCAAACTTCATGATAACTGTCGTATCACCTTGCATGATTCCATCATCGATGATTTTTGCCATTAGTAACGGATGCCAAAGCTCTACAACAAGCTCAACCAACATTAAAAATAGTGCAATAAAAACTGGAATCCGATATGGTTTAAGAAGAGAAAACACTTTTAACATACTTGATCCTCCAAACAACCTTAAGTCTAATTATCTTAGGAACCCTAATATCTTGAATTTTACCTATTAACTATCATACTCCTTTTTTCATAATTTTTAAATAGTCCGACATTTTAACCCTTTGGAAAATAAAAGGCAAAACCCCTACTAGAATGAGGTTTCGCCTTACTCAAATTTTTTGGAATTTATAGTTCAATGAAGTAATTTCATGAAGTTCAACACAGTGAGGCACTATTTTACAAGTGAGTGTTTAAATGCATAGATGACTGCTTGGGTGCGATCCTGTACTTCAAGCTTTGCTAGCACATTACTAACATGGACCTTCAC
>JBEQAC010000136.1:0-8921 GCA_041640535.1 Bacillaceae bacterium | reverse complement strand
ATTCTATTATTGTATTGTGTGTTTTTACTATTTCATCTAGCTATTCACGCTTTATGTACAAAATGGAAATTAAAGTCAAAGCAAACATCTTCCTGATTCACCTACTATTTTTTCTCAGCATATATAATATAACGCTCTGGTGCATCACCAATATAATGAAAAGGGTAGCATGTGGTTAAAATTAATTCCTCGGAATTATTTTGCAAAGTAATAATGCTTCTATCATCGGCATCCACAATTTTTGTATGTGTGATTTCATATTGAAAGCTACCATATGGTACTTTAATTTCTATTAGGTCCCCTTCTTTTAGTTGTCCTACCTTACGAAAAACAGTGTCTCGATGCCCGGATAATACGATTTGTCCACCCTCTTTTGGAAAGTAGGAACCGTGAAAGTGTCCAACCCCTTTTTCTAATTCATCAGGATTTGTTCCTTCAATGATTGGTAATTCTGCTTCAAGTTTAGGAATTGAGAGAATACCGATTGTTTCACCCACTTTTGGTTTAAATAATTCTTGATTCATTTCCTTTTGAGTAATCACTAATTCTTGTGCTTCAACTAACGCATTGGATGTTTCCTTTTTTCCCTTCAGGATCTCTCCTAATGAGACACACATGATAATCCCTCCGCTAATAACAAATAGGATTGATATAATTAATCGCTTTTTCATGACAACACCTCTAAACTTTAAACCATTCATGTATTATATCATTCTTACAAAAAAATTTTGCCTATTTTTACTTTATCTCCATCTTTGTCCATTACATATTATTAAGGATATCATATGTTATAGTAACTCTTTGAAAAAAGGAGGTGCTTTAAATGGGCTTTGCAGGTGGAACTAACTTTGCGTTAATTGTTGTGCTTTTCATTCTATTAATTATCGTTGGCGCAGCATTCGTAGGTTACTAAAATTGTTCTTAAAAATGAGTGTACTGAAAAAGCAGCACAAAACCGTGCTGCTTTTTCGCCTATCTAAGCTATTTTCGGACTTGAATATTAAAGAACCGCATTAAATCACCATATATCACTCGATCAGAATGATTTAGTTCCTCTTTAGCTGCTTGAATATATGGTTCACAATAATCTAGGTCAATTTCCATCCCAGTATCCCTTACATAACATTTATTCCCTGTGAATACAAACTTACTAGTAATAAAGCTTCCGTCTCGAAGAATGACAAATTCTCTTTTTTCCTTAGAAAACAAATCGGTTCCAAACTGGATGGCTCCTTTAATATTTATCCCTATTAAATTTAGGATTGTTGGCATAACATCAATTTGCCCTACAACCGAAGTAATTTCTCTCGTTTCAGAGCGATTAGGGAAATGTATGATAAATGGGACCTTTTGTAGTTGGATCGTCTCATATGGCGTGATTTTTTTGTTTAAAAATTGACTCATCGCTTTATTATGATTTTCTGATATCCCGTAATGATCCCCGTATATAACAAAGATTGAATTTTCATAAAAACCTTCATTTTTCATTTGTTCAAAAAATTGCTTTAAAGCTTCATCTTGGAATCTCACCGTCGTAAAATAACGATTCACGGTTCCATCCTTCGATGTCCATTCAGGAATTAACTCATCTGCCTTACCCAATGTAAATGGGAAATGGTTTGTTAAGGTTAACAGTTTGCCATAAAAGGGCTGTGGCAGCTCCTTCATGTGAGAGATCGACTGCCTGAAAAATTCATCATCTTTTAATCCCCATCCAACAGTTTTTTCTCTTTGAATATCATAATCATCCTGTGAAAAGAAACGATCATATCCTATTGCCTGATACATGACATCTCGATTCCAAAAGCTTTTATTATTTGCATGAAAAACGGCTGAATAATAACCTCCTTCTTCACTTAGAATCTTAGCTAATGAATGATATTCATTTTCTGGATTCGAAAAAAAGACGGCTCCTCTCGGCAAGCCATACAATGAGTTTTCAATGATAAATTCTGCATCCGATGTCTTCCCTTGTCCAGTTTGATGGTAGAAATTTGAGAAGTAATACGTACCTGGACTTTTGATAAAATCATTTAAAAAAGGGGTGATTTCTTGACCATTAATCGTTTGATTGATAACAAAGCTTTGAGTAGATTCAAGGGCGACAAAGATAAGGTTCTTTCCTTTTGCAATCCCAAAATAATCTTCATTGGATTGTTTTTCATTGGCCTTTACATAATTAACAATTTCCGCCAACTTATCATTATCAGCAAAAACAATTCTTCTTTTTGTATTTGTATATAAATAGGCATCATAAATATGGTAAGCATATATTCCAATGTTTTTAACAAGCAGCTTTCGATCAAAAGATCTAGTTAATAGCTCTGGTCTTTCTTTATGTGCTAGTAAAGTACTGAAAATAAGAAGAAGAGAGGCTACTACAATAATATTGGTACGTTTATCAAATATCGGATAGGTACGAACCTTAATCTCCTTAGAAAAGAAATATAAAATAAAGACATCAATGAAAATTAATACATCGTATAAATGCACTAAATCAAAAAAACTCGTCCCTAAACTTGTGATATGTTTCGATTGAAATAGAACTGGAATGGTAATGAAATCATTAAAGAACCTATAGTAAAGAACATTTACATATAAAATAATGGAGATAAGAGTATAAAGACTAAATAGTACAGGTTTATGATATTTTTCTTTTACAAAAAGAGAAATAGCTATAATTAATAAGGATGAGCTAATTGAACTCAAAAGTAGGATTAATTCCCCTGTCAGGCTGTCTATTTCCAAATCAAATAAAAATTTACTAATAAGGTAGGTCTTCATGCTTAAACAGGTTGCCGCGAGCCAAAATAGAGAAATCCTAAAAACAAAAAAACGCACGCACTCTTGCCTCCTTTTTTGCTTCTTATAGGATTATATGTAATTTATTTCATTTTAACCAAATAAATCATAAATTTGTCCAAACTTTTATTAATTTAAAGGAAAGAAAGAACCCCCCTAGCATCTAATCAAGGGGGTTACTAGTTGTTTATCTACTAGCAACAAATCTTCCTGCAGAAGTAATTTGGACTTCAATAAAACCTCTTTGTTCGTCAACAATCGTATTAATGGCAATCGGGTAGTCTTTATTATTAATAAATTTAAAGTCCTTAAAACCGTAAGCAATGGTGGCATCTCTTCCCTTAGGAACATATCCCACTTCTTTAGAATGATGATGTAATTCAATAATCTCTAAACCGGCCTTTTCAACGGCATTGAACAATGTACTTGAAGTTTGACAAATCCCTCCGCCGTAGCCCTGAACAAATTCTTTATTCACAATAACCGTTGCAAGCTGGTACCCCTTATCTGGAGTTGTATCACCAACAATCGTATTCCAGTAAAAACGATCACCAGGTCCTAATACAATTTGGTTAATTTCTTTAGCCGACAATGAGATATTTTTATTTCTATTTTTAACCGCTGGACTAAAGGTGGTTCTAAAGCTACCTAGAACGACTTCATTTAATCCTAGTACCGTTTCCATTGATACATTAGGCTCAGTCTCTGTGATAGGCAGTTCAATTTCTTTATCAAATACTCCTACACTTAGCAACTGATTCAACAATACTTCTTCATCTAAGATGACCCTGCTTTGCCCTCCAAGTAATTTTCCATCCCCACTTAATTTAGCAGGTATCATTGGTCGATCAATAGAGGATGCTAGTTCCTTCACTAAGGTTTTCATATCATTCTCGTATTCTACTTCATCCTCGTAATCAAATGGTTTTAGTATTTTTATCGATTCCTGAATCCTGCTGTCAATTAACCTTAATTCGTGTTCAAAACTTGTTTTCGTTGTCAATTGAATATTTTTATCCATATGAACAACATCGGATGCGACAATACTTACCTTTTCTACTTCAGGAATAATCGAACATCCTGCCAGTAATACCGAAATCCCTCCGAGTACTAACATCATTTTCTTCCTCAACAACATTCTCTCCCCATTTCTTCCAAATTAAGGTAAAAGCAGCTACTTAGGAATTTTATTACGTTTATTTCAAATTTATTACTTCCAACCTATATTCAATACCTAATATTTCTTTTAAATAAATGTACAAAATAGTTTTTATATTACATTTATTTTACAATCTAACTTGATTTTCCGTCATTCTATTAGACGTATAAATTTTGAAAATGTTACAATAACTGGAAGTTTTTTGGGGCAAAAAAAGAACTAACCCTATGGCTAGTCCTTTGATTTATTTTACAGTTGTGTTACCTCAACTTGATCTAGTACTTCTTTTACTTCCTCGAAGGTACATACTTCTGTTCCAGGCTTTGAGGCTGTCATTCCCCCGGCAGCTGTTGACCATTTTGCAATCTCAATAAGAGGCATATTATGAATGATGCAATAAACCAGCGCTGCAACCATCGAGTCTCCAGCTCCTACTGTACTTGCTGGAATAATTGGAAGTGATTTTACACGGTACACCTCTGTTTCGTTTAATAAAACAGCACCATCCTTCCCCATTGAAATAACAACTGTATTGATTCCCTTACCAAGTAGTTCTTTTCCACCTTGAACGATTTCTTCATTGGTTGATAGTTTCTGATTCAATAACAGCTCTAGTTCAAACACATTAGGCTTTACAGCATAAGGAGCTGCTTCAATCCCCTCTTTGAATGCTTCTCCATCTGCATCCAAAATGACTTTTACATCTTTTTTATTTGCCAATTCAATAATCTTTCTATAAATGTCCCCATCAATTCCTTTTGGATAACTTCCTCCAAGCACTAAAATGGAAGTGGTTGGAAGGAGCTGAGATAGCTTTTCAAAAAATAAATCCTGATCGGTCTCAGATACTGTAAAACCTGGCTCATTAAGCTCCGTTAGTGATTTCGTTTCTAAATCAATAATCTTAAGATTTGTCCTAGTTTCTCCTCGTACTTCGGTAAAATCATGATCTATTTTTTTCTCTTCAAGTCCACTTAATAACTGTCTCCCCTGTTTTCCTGCGATAAAGCCTGTTGCCAGTACATCAACCTGAAAGTTGTTTAATACCTTTGCAACATTAATTCCTTTTCCACCTGGGTCAATTTGTATATGTGATTCTGATTCAACTCGGTTTAGTTCACCTATTTCAAATCGAGTAACAGAAATAGTTTTATCAATTGCAGGATTAAGCGTAACAGTGATCACTTTTTTCATTTTTTCTCACATCCTATATGTACTTAACTATGGTTATCATTGATTGATATTGAATGTTTTTGGTTATTTATTTGACTATAATTGATTATATATGATTGTTTTTGATGATTCAAGTATGATGTGGATTTGAAAGAACTTTTGTTTTGTGCGTGCAGATTTCCATTGCGTTTATAACAGCGGCACGAAAATGATTTCTTTCAAGTTCTGCTACAGCCTCAATCGTTGCACCACCCGGTGTACAAACCTGGTCTTTTAGTTCAGCTGGATGAACTCCTGTTTCTAATACCATCTTCGCTGCACCTAGTACTGCTTGCGCTGCCATATGATAGGCTTGTTCTCTAGTAAATCCTTGTAAAACAGCCCCATCAGCAAGTGCTTCTATGAACATATATACATAAGCTGGAGAGGAGCCACTAATGGCTGGAACTGCATCCATCAATGATTCCTGAATCAACTCCACCTTCCCGATACTCTGAAAAAGAAGAGATACATCCTCTAATTCTTCCTTTGTAACATATTGATTAAAGCTAATGGCTGTCATTCCCTCGCCAACCTGGGAAGGAGTATTTGGCATGGTCCGAACTACTTTTACTTCCTTTTCAAATAATTGTTCGATCTTAAATAAATCTATCCCTGCGGCAATTGTAATCACGACAGTATCTTTATGGAGAGATGAACGAATTTCTTCTATAATAATGGGGTAAATATTCGGTTTGATTGCTAAAACTAAAAAATCAGCATGTTTAACAACCTTTTGATTGTCTTCAGTTACATCAATCCCCAATGTTGCTTTTACTTTATTGAGAGTTATAATCGTTCTTGCACTAGCGATAATTTGCTCTGGCAAAACGATTTTTGAACGAAGTAATCCTGAGATCATGGCTTGTGCCATTTTTCCACAACCAATAAAACCTATTCTTTTCTCCATTTTAGTTCACTCCTATTAACCTTATCCTTTGTTGATTCTTACCTAAGCATACATATCTAGCCTTTTTAAAACAACAAAATAGTATATTTCTTTAGATTAGAAGGGAATCTATAAATAAAAGGAGGTTGTAAGGATATGGCACGTTTTACACAAATGATGGATGTTATTTTTGGTTTAACAAGATGGGTAGATCTAACAAATGAATGGAATGGGTTAAATGAAAAAGAAGAGGTAGAATCGCGGAAGTTACCTGAAAATGAGGATCTTCCACCTATAATTGAGTAAGATAAATAGTGTATCCTCTTCTCGGTCTTAAGACTGAGAAAAGACCATTCTTACGGTCGTTATTGGAATTTCTCCCCTTCGCTATAATGAGGGTAGAAAACAATAACGGAGGGATTCGAAAATGAAATTTTTAAAACGATTAACAAATACTAAGAAACAAAAGTATAATGAACTTTACTCAATGGATGAAGTGAAACAAAAAGTGATTAGCGAAGTGATGATTCAAATGCATTTGTTTAGATAAATAAGTATGTTTTTTTACCGGTTATTAATTAACTGGTTATTTTTTTGTGTGATAAAGCGATTGTTCAAGGGCAAAGTAACGGTAAGAATGGGAGGTGTTCATAAAAAAATGGAGGAAGTAATTAGAGATACCGTCACAATTGAAGATGAACATGGGGATGAAAAAGAATATTCGATTGAAGCGCTATTTGATATGGAAGAATACTCCTATGCATTACTTAGTGATCAAGATGATACGATCCTCATGCGGATAGAAGATGAAGGGGACCAGCAATATTTAGTTGGGATTGATGACCCTGAAGAAAAAGACTCAATTTTAGCAGCATATGAAATTGCTGTGGCTGCGGCACCAGCGGATGAGGAATTACATTAGTATTTGAAAACGGGACAATTTGTTCCCGTTTTCAATGATTATAAAATGGGCTATTAATTAATAAGGATCGGCTTCGTGGCTTTTATTTACTGCTTCTTCTGTTGCTTCATTCGCAGCTAACGAACCTTGTCCATATTTTGATTTACCTGCTTCACGTCCAAAAACATTTTCCGTCCCCATATCTTTCATTTCTTTCATTTTCATTTCAATACCTTCCCTCACACGACGACCATACTCTTCATCGGCTTGTGTGAAGTGTTCAATCATAGCATCTTGGATTTTTTTGTCGCATACAGCAAGTGCTTCTGATAGGTTTTTAATCAATTCATCGCGCTCCCAATCTTCAAAGCTTCGATATGTGTGGCCTGCTTGACCGTAGTTATTTGGGCGATCAATTGGTGCACTCATGGCTGCTGCATTATACATAGGCTGGTGCGGTGCACGACCTTCTGTACTTGCTTCCATAAAGCCGCCAAGCATCGATGGTTCATAGTTAATATGTGGGTTATCCCCAGACTCTTTAGGGTCACGCACGTCCATTTGTCCGCGTTGCTGATTTGTACGAACAGGCGCTTTTGGTGCATTCACAGGCAATTTCAGATAGTTTGCACCAACACGATAGCGTTGCGTATCAGAGTAGGAAAAGGTTCTACCTTGCAACATCTTATCGTCTGAAAAGTCCATTCCATCAACAAGGACCCCTGTACCGAATGCAGCTTGCTCAATCTCTGCATGAAAATCTACTGGATTGCGATCTAAGACCATACGCCCTACTGGCAACCATGGAAACTTATCCTCCGGCCAAAGTTTTGTATCATCAAGAGGATCAAAATCGAGTTCCGGATGGTAATCATCCTCCATGATTTGAACAAAAAGCTCCCATTCTGGATAATCTCCTCGCTCAATCGATTCATATAAATCTTGTGTCGCATGCCCTACGTTCTTTGCTTGAATAGCGTTAGCCTCTTCTTGTGTTAAATTTCGGATTCCTTGCTTTGGCTCCCAGTGGTATTTTACCAACACCGCCTCGCCCTTTGCATTAACCCATTTATAAGTGTTTACTCCTGACCCCTGCATATGACGGTATGTAGCTGGAATTCCCCAAGGAGAAAAGAGGAATGTAATCATATGTGTAGCCTCAGGTGTGCGTGAAACGAAATCAAACATCCGCTCTGGATTTGGAACATTAGAAGCCGGATCAGCTTTGAAGGCGTGGATCATATCAGGGAACTTCATGGCATCACGAATAAAAAATATTTTCAAATTATTCCCAACAAGGTCCCAATTTCCATCTTCTGTATACATTTTTACCGCGAAGCCGCGCGGGTCTCGGGCTGTTTCTGGAGAATCTTTCGCTCCTGCCACTGTGGAGAAACGAACCATTAATGGTGTTTTCTTCCCAGCTCCCGAAAATACTTTAGCACGTGTATATTTTTCTACCGGTTCATCTCCCACTTTTCCATATGTTTCAAAATATCCAAATGCTCCAGTTCCACGTGCGTGTACGACACGTTCTGGGATCTCTTCCCGATCAAAGTGGGAAATCTTTTCAATGAAGTGATAATTCTCAAGTGTAGCTGGACCACGATTGCCAATTGTACGGATGTTTTGATTATCTGACACAGGATGACCCTGACGTGTGGTTAAAGTCTCACGGTTCCCATCCTGTCCGTTTGAAACATTGATATCTTTGTTCTCTTGCAATAATATACCCTCCTTATATATTTAATTTTGTTTTTTCCTGAAATCGTTCACAAGCCCCCGATTTCCATATTCATCCTCCCAGGGAAGTTCATGGAAATTATTATTCCCCGCTTTTATT
Organism: Bacillaceae bacterium; assembly: GCA_041640535.1. GTDB lineage: Bacteria > Bacillota > Bacilli > Bacillales > Bacillaceae_L > Litchfieldia. Next base: position 115 of record JBEQAC010000136.1, on the reverse strand, counting down.
AAATATATCCATCTTACTCCCTACCAAAAAATGTGGACAACATGTTAACAAGTTAATAATAATTGTTAATAACCTGTGGACAACGTTAATTTAAAATTTAATATATTAAATTTTT
>JBEQAC010000135.1:0-8929 GCA_041640535.1 Bacillaceae bacterium | reverse complement strand
GGCAGCAAAAACCTTGGCACAAGAGTTCGAAACGATGGAGAAGCTTCAGGAGGCTAGTTTTGCTGATTTAACTGCGATTCATGAAATCGGGGACAAAATGGCAGATGCAATCGTCACATATTTTGATCAAAATGAAGTGAAAGAACTTCTAGCCGAGCTAAAAGAATGTGGCGTCAATATGACTTATAAAGGCCCTAAACAGGTGAAGATGGAAGAAATTGACTCTTATTTTGCAGGCAAAACGATTGTGTTAACAGGCAAGCTTGAGCAATTAAACCGGAATGATGCAAAAAATGAAATCGAAGCATTAGGTGGAAAGGTGACTGGAAGTGTGAGTAAAAGCACCGATCTATTAATTGCAGGTGAGGCTGCTGGCTCAAAGTTAACGAAAGCTCAGGAATTAAATATAGAAATATGGGATGAAGCAAGGTTGATTCAGGAATTAAAAAAGTAAGAGGTGTATGATTTTGAAAAACCTATTATTATTACTTCTCACCAGTATCCTTCTTCTATCTGCTTGTGCACCGAATTTTGAAAAAGAGGAAGAGGTTGTGCAAGAGACGAATGATACGAAGGAGAAAGCAATCATCCCTAGGTATAATATCTCTGAATCGTATTATCGTACGATTTTACCATTTAAGGCAGGAGAAGCTAGAGGGCTTGTGTTAGGGAGATTAAATACTCGGTTAGATATAGACGAGTTTGAAACAGGTCTGATGAGGATGGCACAGGATACCTTTGGGGTAGATAAGTATCTTTATCAAGAAGGACAGTATTTAAAAAAGAAAACAATCCAAGACTGGTTAGGAAGAGGAATGACAGAAGCTCAGCTAAAAGAAAATGAAGAAAGGAAGGATCCACTTCCTGATCTTGGGTTAAATCCCCCTTTTGAAAATAAACCAAATATTCCTTATGAGGAACAAATGAGACAAAGTCCAATTTATTTAGCAAACATCCTCGAGCATAATTATTTGGTGAGAAATAATGATGGACAGGTCGAGCTAGGTGGAATTACGATTGGACTGGCTCTTAATTCAGTTTATTACTATAAATTACCAAATGACCACCCTGAATTTGCAGGATATCAACGAGAGGCAAAAATTGATTCTGCGAAGCTAGAAGAAGAAGGCAAAAAGATTGCAGAAAAAGTCATTGCTCGTATTCGAAATATCCCAGAATTAAGCAATGTCCCAATTGTGATTGCTTTGTTTGAGCAAGAAGAGATTTCGTCCATTTCCCCAGGCCATTTCGTGGCAAGAGCAAGAGTGGACGCAAATAGCTCTAAGCTAGGGAAATGGGAAGCCGTGAACGAGGAATACCATTTCTTCCCTTCGAAAGCTGTCGAAAATGCTTATCGAGAGGATTCGATGATGTTTACCAACTTTAAAACAGACATCGATGAATATTTTCCAAACTATACGGGTGTGGTCGGTCAGGGATTCTATAAAAATGATGAACTTCAGGAATTAACGATTACCATCCCGATGCAGTTTTACGGAAAAGCTGAAGTCATTGGCTTTACTCAATATGTAACAGGTCTTGTAATGGAACACTTCCCGAATTATATCAATGTTCGAGTCTACATTTCTTCTGAAAGTGGACCTGAAAGTCTTATTGTGCGGGATGCCGGGGAAGAAAAGCCATTTGTTCATATTTATAATTAACTCTTGGAGAAGAAATGAAAAAAATAAGCTAGTAGGAGACCAAATCACATGTATGATTTGGTCTTTTATATTGTATTGGTGATAAAGAGATCTATCATCGTGGAATAAGTGTTGAATTCGGACAGAGAGGGTGGAAACAAACGAGGTGTTGTCCGAATAGGTGTTGGATTCGGACAGAGAGGGAGGAACCAAATGAGTTGTTGTCCGAATAGGTGTTGGATTCGGACAGAGATGGAGGAACCAAAGGAGGTGTTGTCCGAATAGGTGTTGGATTCGGACAGAGATGGAGGAACCAAATGAGTTGTTGTCCGAATAGGTGTAGGATTCGGACAGAATGGGTAGGAAACAATTGAGGTGCAGTCCGAATAGGTGTAGGATTCGGACAGAGATGGAGGAACCAAATGAGTTGTTGTCCGAATAGGTGTAGGATTCGGACAGAGATGGAGGAACCAAATGAGTTGTTGTCCGAATAGGTGTAGGATTCGGACAAATGGGTAGGAAACAATTGAGGTGCAGTCCGAATAGGTGTAGGATTCGGACAGAGATGGAGGAACCAATTGAGGTGCAGTCCGAATATGTGTTGGATTCGGACAATGTTGTTGGAAACAATCGAGATGAAGTCCGAATAAAGGTTCATTTCGGACTCACAGGAGTGGATTTTTATGTAATGAGGTCTGAATAGGCCACGTAATTTGCAGATTAAATTTTAGTAATTGTAATTTATTTGAAAACTCCAACAATTAGTAAGAGGTTTGAAGTGTTTCTATATATCTAGTAGAATGAAGGGTGAAGAGTTTACTGCTTTTTTTATATAAGAAAGGGAGGCGAAGGAGAATGGTTGTACCATACAAACACGAGCCATTTACTGATTTTACTGTAGAAGGAAATGTGAAAGCGTTTCAAAAAGGACTTGAAACAGTAGAATCATATTTAGGAAGAGATTATGATTTAGTGATTGGTGGAGAGAGAATTTCAACCGAGGACAAAATTGTTTCTGTTAATCCGGCTCAGAAGTCAGAAGTAGTCGGTCGTGTATCCAAAGCAAATCGTGAGCTTGCAGAAAAAGCGATGCAGGTGGCGGATCAAACATTCCAAAGCTGGCGTAAATCAAAGCCTGAAATGCGTGCTGATATTCTATTCCGTGCAGCTGCCATTGTTCGCCGTCGCAAGCATGAATTCTCAGCAATCTTAGTAAAAGAAGCAGGAAAGCCATGGAATGAAGCGGATGCTGATACAGCTGAAGCGATTGATTTTATGGAGTATTATGGACGTCAAATGTTAAAGTTAAAAGACGGTATTCCAGTTGAAAGCCGTCCAATTGAATATAACCGTTTTTCCTATATCCCTCTTGGGGTAGGTGTCATCATTTCACCTTGGAACTTCCCATTTGCAATTATGGCAGGGATGACAACAGCGGCATTAGTATCTGGGAATACTGTATTATTAAAGCCAGCGAGCACAACACCAGTTGTTGCCGCAAAATTCATTGAAGTTTTAGAGGAAGCAGGCTTACCTGCAGGAGTCGTCAACTATATCCCAGGAAGCGGGTCAGAGGTAGGGGATTATTTGGTTGATCATCCTCGCACACGTTTTATCAGCTTTACTGGCTCACGTGATGTTGGTTTACGTATATATGAGCGTGCATCAAAATTGAATGAAGGCCAAATTTGGTTAAAGCGTGTCATTGCTGAAATGGGTGGAAAAGATACGATCGTTGTAGATAAAGAGGCAGATCTTGAACTTGCAGCAAAATCAATTGTCGCTTCTGCCTTTGGTTTCTCTGGTCAAAAATGCTCCGCTTGTTCAAGAGCGGTTGTGCTTGAAGCTGTGTATGATCAAGTATTAGATCGTGTCGTTGAGCTTACAAAGGAATTGACAGTTGGAAATACTGTTTCTAGGTCAATGAATATGGGTCCAGTTAATGACCAAGGTGCGTTTGACAAGATCATGAGCTATGTTGAGATTGGAAAAGAAGAAGGGAAATTAGTCCATGGTGGAGTTGGCGACGACTCAGAAGGATGGTTTATCCAACCAACGATTTTTGCCGATGTAGACGAAAATGCACGTCTCATGAAGGAAGAAATCTTCGGACCAGTCGTTGCATTCTGTAAAGCTAAGGACTTTGACCACGCAATAGACATTGCAAACAACACAGAATACGGATTAACTGGTGCTGTCATTTCAAACAACCGAGCAAATATTGAAAAAGCACGTGAAGATTTCCATGTAGGAAACCTGTACTTCAATCGTGGATGTACAGGTGCGATCGTTGGATATCAACCATTTGGTGGATTCAATATGTCTGGAACCGACTCAAAAGCAGGCGGACCAGATTACTTGTTGCTTCACTTGCAAGCAAAAACGACTTCTGAAATGTTATAGGATAGATATTATTAGTTTATGGGAATTAGAGATTAAATCTAATTCCCGTTTTTTTATGACTGAAAATCAAGGTCTTCTTTAAAATTTTATAATGTAAAATTCGAATTTAAATAGGTAATTTCCACAAAACCCCTAACTTAATTTTATGAATTTGAATGTATAGATATAATCTATATCGGGATATATGGAGATATCGATACGTTTTAGTGTATATTTATTCATAACAATAAAAATATTTAATAATTCTGAATGTTCTAAAAACCATATTATGTTACGATAAATAAGGCGTTTTAAGTTATCTTATAATAACGAATGAGAAAAGTTTTAATCATGAAATTGTATGCTTGTGCATATTAATTTTGTGATTAGGCTTTTAAGGAGGTGAAGGAATGGAATACTCTTTAACAGGGGCTACTTGGTTTTGGCTACTAGTTCCGATGTTAGCCACAGTTGTTTTATCGATTGTTACGTGCAAACCATCGAAAAGTGAGATTGTAACAACGAATAACGTTGCAAGTAATTCTGAAGGGAGAGGATAAGTAGATGGATGGAGCTGTTTTAACAACATTTATTGTGTATTTAATTGGGATGCTAGCCATCGGTGTCATTGCATACCGTTTAACTAGTAATCTTTCAGACTATGTTTTAGGTGGAAGGCGCTTGGGGCCAGGAGTTGCTGCATTAAGTGCGGGTGCTTCTGATATGAGTAGTTGGTTATTGCTCGGTTTACCAGGTGCGGTGTATATTGCTGGAGGTATGAATCAAATTTGGATCGCTGTTGGATTAGCAGTGGGTGCATACCTTAATTGGCAGTTTGTTGCAGGCAGATTAAGAAGCTACACAGAAGTAGCGAATGATTCGATTACAATTCCAGACTTTTTCGAAAATCGATTTAAAGATTCTTCAAAACTATTACGTGTGATTTCGGCATTAGTCATTTTATTGTTTTTCACGTTCTATACATCATCAGGAATGGTCGGTGGAGCGAAATTATTTGAGGCGTCATTTGGTTTTACGTATAACCAAGCTCTATGGATTGGTGCAATTGTTATTATTTCCTACACGTTCCTTGGTGGATTTTTAGCAGTAAGTTGGACTGACTTTATTCAAGGTATTTTAATGTTCCTTGCCTTAATTATTGTTCCGATTGTCGCCATTAGTGAATTAGGTGGATGGGGTAGCACAGTAAATACTGTTGGTAATCTTGATCCTGCTTATTTAGATGCATTTACAGGTATGACAGCGATTGGGATTATTTCATTACTTGCTTGGGGATTAGGTTACTTTGGTCAGCCTCATATTATTTCACGCTTTATGGCACTACGTTCTGTTAAGGATGTTCCTAAAGCTAGATTAATAGGAATGGTTTGGATGGTATTTGCCTTATTTGGTGCAATCTTCACTGGATTTGCAGGTATCTCGTATTTCGCTGATTCACCACTACCAGATGGTGAGCAAGTATTTATCCTATTTACTCAAGTCCTTTTTAATCCATGGGTTTCAGGTATTTTATTAGCCGCTATTTTAGCAGCCATCATGAGTACCATTGATTCTCAATTACTAGTATCATCAAGTGCAGTCGCAGAGGATTTTTACAAAGCGATTCTGAAAAAGGATGCTTCTGATAAAGAGCTTGTTTGGGTCGGTAGAATTTCTGTTGGTGTCATCGCTCTTATTGCAATTTTACTTGCAAGTAATCCAGATAGCTCAGTATTAGATTTAGTAAGCTATGCATGGGCTGGTTTTGGAGCAGCGTTTGGTCCCGTTATCATTTTATCCCTATTCTGGAAACGGATGAATCGTTGGGGAGCTTTAGCTGGAATGCTAACTGGAGCAATCACCGTTGTTATTTGGAGCAAATTAGGAACTGGTCTATATGAGATCGTACCAGGCTTTATTTTAGCAACAATAGCTGTATTTATTGTAAGTCTAGTAACAGAGGAACCATCACAAGAAATTCAGGATGAGTTCGAACAGGCGAAAGGATAAAAATTACTGTTAAAAGATGCACCAAAGTGAGATGCTTTGGTGCATCTTTTTTTGATGCCGTTATAGAAAAATCAGATATTATAGAAAACATCATATGAATTGTTGCTTTAAAGCCTGAAACTTTGGTATTATCAGTATATTGTTGAGGGGCGAAATTCGTTGGAGGTGGATAGATATGTCAAGAATCTCAATTGATCAAGTAAAACACGTAGCAAACTTAGCACGTCTTGCTGTAACTGAAGAAGAAGCTGAAAAATTTACAAAACAGTTGGATAGCATTATTACATTTGCAGAGCAATTAAACGAATTAGATACAGAAAATGTGGCTCCGACTTCACATGTTTTACCAATGAAAAATGTATTACGTGAAGATGTAGCGAAACCAGGATTACCAGTAGAAGAAGTATTAAAAAATGCACCGGATTCCAAAGATGGACAATTCCGAGTGCCATCAATTATTGAGTAGAGGAGGGGAACGTATGTCTCTTTTTGATTATAAAATTTCAGAAATACATAATCTTTTACATAAAAAAGAAATCACTGTTTCAGACCTTGTAGACCATTCTTATAAAAGGATTAGTGAGGTAGACGGTCAAGTACAAGCATTCTTAACATTAAATGAAGAACAAGCAAGAAGCTATGCAAAACAACTTGATGAAGCGATTGGGACAAAGGATCAATTTGGTCTTTTATTTGGGATGCCAATCGGGATTAAAGATAATATTGTTACAAAAGGACTACGCACAACATGTGCGAGTAAAATTCTAGAAAACTTTAATCCAATCTATGATGCAACTGTGATGGAGCGTCTTAAAGAAGCTGAAACCGTGACGATTGGAAAAATAAACATGGATGAATTTGCGATGGGTTCTTCGAACGAGAACTCTGCATTTAAAGTAACAAAGAATCCATGGAATCTAGAGCATGTGCCTGGGGGATCAAGTGGTGGTTCTGCAGCTGCAGTTGCTGCTGGGGAGGTTCCATTTGCCCTCGGTTCTGATACAGGTGGTTCTGTTCGTCAGCCTGCTTCGTTCTGTGGAGTCGTTGGATTAAAGCCTACATATGGACGTGTATCTCGTTATGGACTTGTCGCATTTGCGTCTTCGTTAGATATCATTGGGCCAATTACTCGAAATGTTGAAGATAATGCTTATCTACTACAAGCTATTGCTGGAATCGATCCGATGGATGGAACGAGTGCGAATGTAGATGTACCTGATTATCTATCTTCATTAACAGGAGATATTAAAGGGCTTAAAATTGCTGTTCCTAAAGAATATTTAGGTGAAGGTGTAAGTGAAGAAGTGCGTGAGTCTGTCCACCAAGCTCTTAAAGTATTAGAAGGATTAGGAGCGACTTGGGATGAAGTATCTTTACCGCACTCTAAATACGCATTAGCAACATATTATTTATTATCGTCATCAGAAGCATCTGCAAACCTGTCTCGTTTTGACGGTGTACGCTACGGCTATCGTACAGATAATGCTTCAAATCTTTTAGAAATGTACAAGCAAACAAGAAGTGAAGGCTTTGGCGATGAAGTGAAGCGTCGGATCATGCTTGGAACATTCGCTTTAAGTTCCGGTTATTATGATGCGTATTATAAAAAAGCACAAAAGGTTCGTACATTGATTAAGAAGGATTTTGAAGATGTATTTGAGAACTATGATGTGATTGTTGGACCTACAACCCCAACACCTGCATTTAAAGTAGGCGAAAACGTCTCAGATCCACTAACGATGTATGTTAATGATATTTTAACCATCCCAATGAACTTAGCGGGTGTACCAGCTATCTCTGTTCCTTGTGGGCTTTCAAATGGTTTACCACTAGGTTTACAGCTCATTGGAAAACATTTTGATGAAAGCACATTATTCCGTGTCGCTCATGCTTTCGAGCAAGCGACTGAATTTCATAAAGCGAAACCACAATTGTAAGGGGTGAAATCATGAACTTTGAAACTGTCATTGGACTTGAGGTCCATGTTGAGTTAAAGACGAAATCGAAAATATTCTCTAGTAGTCCGAATGCATTCGGAGCTGCTCCAAACTCAAATACCACTGTTATTGATTTAGGGTATCCAGGTGTACTACCTGTCTTAAATAAAACAGCTGTTGAATATGCGATGCGTGCGGCGATGGCATTAAACTGTGAAGTCGCAACGGAAACGAAGTTTGACCGTAAAAACTATTTCTATCCGGATAATCCAAAAGCGTACCAAATTTCTCAATTTGATAAGCCGATTGGTGAAAACGGCTGGATTGAAATTGAAGTAAACGGTGAAAAGAAACGGATCGGAATTACTCGATTACATCTTGAAGAGGATGCTGGTAAGCTGACACATACTGGTGACGGCTATTCATCCGTAGACTATAACCGTCAAGGTACACCATTAATCGAGATCGTTTCTGAGCCAGATATTCGTACACCAGAAGAGGCGTATGCATATCTTGAAAAATTAAAATCGATTATCCTTTATACAGGCGTATCTGATGTGAAAATGGAGGAAGGTTCACTACGTTGTGATGCCAACATTTCTTTGCGTCCGGTTGGACAAGAGGAGTTCGGTACAAAAACAGAGCTTAAGAACTTAAACTCGTTTGCTTTTGTTAAAAATGGACTTGAACATGAGGAAAAACGCCAAGCCGAAGTTTTACGCGCGGGCGGTGTAATTGAACAAGAAACACGTCGATATGATGAGTCGACAAAAACGACCATTTTGATGCGTGTAAAAGAAGGGTCAGACGATTATCGTTATTTCCCAGAGCCGGATCTTGTTGAGTTATATATTGATGATGAGTGGAAAGCTCGTGTTCGTGCAGACATTCCTGAATTACCAGATGCGCGTAAAAAGCGTTATGTTGAGGAGTTAGGTCTGCCAGAATATGATGCAT
>JBEQAC010000134.1:0-8964 GCA_041640535.1 Bacillaceae bacterium | reverse complement strand
GCTTTCATTTATTTATGCAGAACAGCATGAACAACAGCCTAGATTTTCTCCCTTATTAAGACTATTCAAGTTAAATTGGTCCATTTCAATTCCATTCTTTCTTTGTCTTCCTTTTCTTACGAATGAAAAACCTGTTCCGCGTTCAGCCTTTGCAATTACCTCTCGATTTTTTTGTGATGCAATCATATGCGCTTCAAACCAATACATTAAATATCAACTCCGTTAATCAATTTTTTTTGATTTATTTAACTATATTATATATCCGCATTTTTCATATTTCAAGCTTTAAATCAATTTTTTTTGATTTATTTTTTCAAAAAGGCTGTTTTCTAAAAGCTGCGGAATCTGCAGGAAGGATGAGACCCCGCAGGCACGAGGAGGCTCATCACCTGCCCCGCGGAAAGCACACACCTGGAGTGCAAATCAACATACCTTTGTTAAATAGCAACAAACTTTACGAAAAGAGCCTTCAAAAAAGAACCTTCATAAGAATGAAAGTTCAAAAGATTCTTTAATTTTCATATTTCTTGATTAAACTTTGTACTCGCTCCACCTTGTTTCCTTTGTTTTTGTAATAAGAATAGCCCCATAATTTTTCAGAATAGCGATTATGTTTAATGTCAAGGTCATGAAAGATACGATGGAGATATAAGAGTGCATTTGCATCCTTATGTAAAACAGCAATATTAATTAAGGATTTTGCGTGGTTTAGATCCGTTTTTAAATTTTCATCCTCTACTTGTTCAAGTATGTCATCAATGGTCATCATAATTCGTTTTGAATACTCTGTTTCGCTTTCCCACTTTGAGTAGGAGGAATTCTCAAATGCCTTCCATTGACCATATGTTAATACCTCATTATAATGTTCATGAATCAAATGAATTTGATTTCCATTTCCATTTCCTATAGGTTCTACCCCCTCATAAGAGAAAGTAAGTTCTTCTATCTCTTCAATTTCTTGTTCAATTTCTTTCTTTTCTGTGTTTGTCTCAATAGTAGAGGTTGACATATCAGGCTGATCGCGAGTAATAAGGATATAACCAACTGCATTAGTCATGACAACAATGATGAGAAGAAATATCCAGTATTTTTTTAGAACATTTACCATGAATTTAATCCCCTTTTAAAACTTAATTTTATGTTATCTCAACATATTTTTGATAAAATGTGACATAAACTCTCCCTATTTCCAAGGAAATGACATCAATCTTTACAGTTACAAGAAGCTACCTATGTTACACTTTCCCTCTTCCGGATTTAGATTCTCCTTTTCTACCATACTTTGACATTCACATCCCATATTCCTTCCAAATTTATTATTTTAATAAAAAAATTGAGGGGAAGTCACAAAAAAAGCGTGATTTACATTAATATATAATCTCTTTATAGATGATTAATCAATTTTTTTTGTTTTAATGCTTGATTTATACAAAAATTGGTAATATACTTTTATTAATCAAGAAAAATTGATTTAAAGGAGATGTATTTCGAATGATAATCGAAACATTAAAGAGTTTTATCTTTATTGCGGTTGAACTCACTTTACTCTTTGTCGTGATTTCATTTGTGATTAGCTTATTACAAGGTTATATTCCGTATGAGAAAATTGAAAAAAGACTATCAGGTAAAAATAAGTTACTAGCTGCTATTTTTGCTCTACTTTTTGCATTTATTACACCTTTTTGTTCATGTTCAACGATTCCTGTTGTTGTAAATATGCTAAAAAAGAAAATGCCCTTTAGTATTGTTATGGTCTTTCTCTTTTCTTCTCCGGTCCTTGATCCGACTATATTAACCATTATGGGAGTCATATTAGGATGGAAAGTAACCATTATTTATACTATTGTAACCGCAACATTTTCAGTGTTAATCGGTTTCTTATTGGAGAGATTAGGATTTGAGAAAGCAGTAAAAAATGTAGTGATGACTGGTTTTCATATAGAGACAAAGAAATTCAATCTACGATATGCGTGGAATGAAACAATCAGCTTAATGAAAAGTGTTTATCCGTACTTAATCATTGGAGCTGCAATCGGAGCAGTCATTCACGGTTTAGTTCCTACTGAATGGATTGCCTCCACATTTGGTGCAGATAACTGGTGGTTGATTCCAATTGCAGCGATTGTAGGAATTCCTTTATATATACGTCTATCAAGTATGATTCCTATTTCACAAGTATTAATTTTAAAAGGAATGGCATTAGGTCCTGTTATGGCCATGATGATTAGTTCTGCAGGCGCAAGCTTACCTGAGGTAATCTTATTAAAATCAATATTCAAAAAAGAATTGGTCTTTACATTTATTCTTTCAGTCATCGCCATGTCAACCGTATCAGGATTTATCTTTTACCTAATTTAAAAACAAAAAAGTGCTATTTTCGGAATAGCACTTTTTTAAATAGGTTTTTATTCACCGATTATATTTTTTTTATACCACATTGATGCTGCTTCTACTTCTGTATGTGTAAGCGAATGTCCATTATTTTCCCAATGTAAAGATACACTGGCGCCTGCAGTTTCTAACAATTGTTGTAGTTCAATAGACTCCTCAGGCAAGCACAACGGATCATTTTTACCCGCTCCAATAAATACAGGTACTGACGCTAAATTAGGCAACTTAATTCCTCTTCTAGGTACCATTGGATGATGTAGGATAGCACCTTTTAAAGATTTCTCATAATGGAACAATAAACTACCTGCAATATTGGCTCCATTTGAATACCCAATCGCAATCACATGATCTCGGTCAAATTCATACTTGCTTGATGCATCATTTATAAAATCATTTAATTCAGTTGTACGAAAGATTAAATCGTCCTCATCAAACACACCTTCAGCTAAACGACGAAAAAACCTTGGCATTCCATTTTCTAATACATTTCCTCTCACACTTAAAATAGAGGCATTAGGATCTATTCTTTCACCAAGTAAAAGAAGGTCATGTTCGTTTCCTCCCGTACCATGAAGCAATAGGAGTGTCGGTGAATGCTTATCTGCTCCCTGTTTAAAAATATGTTTCATATACTTCTCCCTTCATCATGCTCATGAATTACAAGTTAATCGTTCTTTTGTAATCCTAATTTCTTTAGAAGATCAATCATCATGGTCTTTTCCTCTAAATTTAATCCACTAAAAATCCTTTTAATCTCTTCCTCATGCTGAGGGAATATGGTCTTCATTAAACTTTTCCCCTCCTCAGTTATAGACGCATATGTTACTCTACGATCTTTTGGACAGGAAATACGTTGCAGGAGACTCTTCTTCTCTAATTTATCTACTACATAAGTAATACTCCCACTAGCCAATAGGACCTTTTTGCCGATATGTTGAATGGGTTGATCTCCCTTATGAAAAAGTAATTCTAATACTGCAAACTCAGTCGGGTTTAAATTATATCTTCTAATATCTTGTTCAACAAGGTCAGCTATTGTTCGGTTTGCTCTTGATAAGACGATAAACAATTTTAATGCTAAGCTAGTTTCATCATAGACTTGATTCTCACTCATTAAGATCATTCCTTCATCATTAAAAATATCTCGAATTCAAGATAAGTTTATCTTATTTGAACATTCCCTGTCAACCCTGGTCATGTATTTATATTAAATAGCATACAAAAACCCCTCAAATGGGGCTTTTATGATTCGTGATCATGATGGTGGCGATGTTTATGATTCCACTTTGGAATATAATTGTTACTTTTTAACTTCTCATAAAATTCATTTATATGTGCAATCTTCTTTTCCGCTTTTTCTTCTGAAATGACTCCATATTCAACATACTTATTAATAATTTGTTTTCGTGTTTCCATGATATCTTTATATAAAACATCGAGCTCTGCTTTTTGTTGATCAGTCAATTGAATTTCTTGACCGTTTTGTTCATCCTCATTCAAAGGTTTTGCCTCAACATCTGGGCTACTGTAAAGTACTCCAGCCAGGATCAATGATAAACAAATACCAAAAATAACGTGTAATTTTTTCATAATCTAAACTCCAATCTTTTTTTCATAGTATTCTTAAAAGATTGGAAAAATATTCAGGTTTTAAAAAGGATGCCCATAAATGAGACATCCCTTTTATATATTAAGCTGGATTCGCTTCAATTTGTAATGAAATTTTGATTTGGTCTCCAACTAATACTCCACCCGTTTCTAAGGCAGCATTCCAAGTTAGACCATAATCACTACGTTTGATTTTTCCTTCACCGCTGAAGCCAACAACCTCAACTCCCCAAGGATTTTTTCCTTGGCCTTCAAATGTAACAGCAAACGTTTCTGTTTTTGTTACTCCGTTGATTGTTAGTTCACCAGTCACATCATATTCATTTTCATCTGTCTTTTCAATACTAGTTGATTTAAATGTCATTTTTGGATGGTTCTCCACATCAAAGAAATCAGCTGAGCGAAGATGATTATCGCGGTCTGCATTTCTTGTATCTACGCTTGCTGTATCAACCTCAAATTGAATTACTGCTGTTGTTAAATCCGCTGGATCAGCTTCAACTTCTGCAGTAAAAGAATGAAAAGCTCCTTTCACTGTTGCAAACATCATATGTTTTACAGAAAAATCAATTCCACTATGTGTAACATCTACATTCCAATTTGTTTTAGCCATGATAAATCCCCCAATAAGTAATATTATGATTTCAGTTATCTTCATTTCAAGATAACTTAATTCAAGGTAATTATATGCTATGTTGTTCATGGTGTCAATCAAAATTGTTGCAAAAAAAAGAGGTCACCGGACCACTTTTGAAACTAATTCATATTTTCTCTTTTATTTAAGGAATTTATTTTATTCTTACGAACAATTCTAAATACCAGATATAAAATAATGACGAAAGAAGTAACGATTACTAAAATAGATTGTTCAACCTGAAGAGAAACAAAGCCTAAAGGAATAAGTGATAAACAGAAAAAGTATATTAAATTTCCAAGCATTGTTCCTATTAGGAAATGTTTAAACTTAACAGACCCTATACCTGAAGCAATATTGACAAGACTTGTTGGCACAAAAGGAAATATACGACCTAAAAAAACAGGCAATGTACCATTATAGTCCACTTTAATTTTTAACTTAGCAGAAATTTTTGTCTGAAGTAATTCTACCAAACAAAAGCGTACAACATAAAAAACTAGAATTGCTGCGATAATGCTAGTAAACCAACTCCAGAGATATCCATAAAAAAAGCCAAACAAGGAGTAATTTATGGTAATTAATAACAGAAGTGGAATAACCGTGAATGTATTTTGGATGATCATTAATAATAAAGTAACAAATAGTAACCCCAACAAATTTTCATTTAATAATAATATAATCCCTTCAAAATCATTTTTTATTATTAGGGCTAGTAAATCTTTATTTAACAAAATAAAAGCTGTTACTAACACAAGGAATAATATCGGTATAATTTTTTTCAACACTTATCTCCTGTCTTTAATAATATTTTATCGCTAATTCTATTTTATCAAAAAAGCAATTAAGTTTTTATACTAAGACAATGATTAATTAAATATTGAGATATATTATGTTTATTTTGTGATAATGTTAGACTTTTTTTAAAAGTCTCTTTTTAAAGTTTGTTGCTATTTAACGAAGGTATGTTGATTTACACTCCAGCTGTGTGCTTCCGCGGGGCAGGTGATGAGCCTCCTCGTGCCTGCGGGGTCTCATCCTTCCTGCAGATCCCGCAGGAGTCACACATATCCGTTCCAATCAAGTGAGTCCCATCTAATTAAAGTTGATTCGTTATAAAAACAACAATCTTTTAGAAAACAGCCTTTTAAAAAGAAACTCCTAAGAGAGAATGGGTGAAGAATTTGAACTCATTCTAAAACTTAGGAGTATTAATTTTCTTTATTTTTTTCTTTTACTTTGAGGAGTCTTAAGCCATTCAGTGTTACCAATAGTGTTGCTCCCATATCAGCAAAGATCGCAATCCATAGTGTTAACCAACCTGGAATCACTAGTAATAATGCTACAATCTTAATACCGATTGAAAATACAATATTCTGCTTGATAATGACCATTGCTTTTCTACTCAACCGGATGGTAAATGGCAATTTTTGTAGATCATCAGCCATGAGTGCAATATCGGCTGTTTCTAATGCCGTATCTGTTCCAGCTCCCCCCATTGCAACCCCAATAGAGGCTGCCGCAAGTGCCGGTGCATCATTCACACCATCTCCGACCATGGCAACTTTGCCAAATTTATCTCTAAGCTTCTTGATAGAGATTAATTTATCTTGAGGCATTAATTCTGACTGTATCTCGCTCACACCCACCTCATTACCAATTGCATTTGCTGTTCGTGCGTTGTCTCCCGTAAGCATAATTGTCATTTTAATGCCTAATTTTTGCAGTTCTTGGATTATCTTTTTACTGCTACTTCTAATTTCATCTGCTATTCCAACAAGTCCTTTGATTTCTTGTTTCGTAGAAACAATAATGACGGTTTTCCCTTCATTTTGCCATTCTGTTATTTTCGTTCTATATTTTTCATCAATTGTACATTGGTTTGTTTCTTCAAATAGAGAAGGACTTCCAACATAATAATTAGTCCCTTGGATCGTTCCCAAAATTCCTTTACCAGTTAGAGATGTAAAATCCTTTATCTCGAATTCCTTGTAATGATATCCCTCTTGTTCTGCATGATTGATAATCGCTCTTGCTAGTGGATGTAATGATTTATTTTCTAGAGCTGCAATAATCTTAAACAGCTGTTCTTTTTCTTCGTGATTGACTGCTATGAAATCGGTAACAACGGGATTGCCTTTTGTTAAAGTACCTGTTTTATCAAAAGCAATCGCCTTTACGTTCCCTACTTCTTCTAAATAAATCCCACCTTTAATAAGTACCCCATGTCTAGCCGCATTTCCTATTGCAGTAACAATTGATACTGGAGTGGAAATAACAAGTGCACACGGACACCCGACTACAAGTACTGCTAAACCTTGATATATCCAGGAAGACCAGTCTCCTTGAAAAAATATTGGCGGAATCAGAGCCACACCTAAGGCTATTAAGATAATAACGGGTGTATAAAATTTTGCGAAACGATCAACAAATGCTTGTGATGGAGCCCGTTCAGCTTGTGCTTCTTCAACTAAATGGATAATTTTAGACAGAGTCGTATCTGTAACTCTCTTTGTTACCCGGACTTCTAGAAAACCTTCTTCATTTAATGTACCAGCAAATACTTCGCTACCAATTTCCTTTAAGACTGGAACAGATTCACCTGTAATGGCTGCTTGATTAATCGAGGAAGTACCTTTTACAACAATACCATCCATTGCAATTTTCTGACCAGGTTTGAGTAACATAATATCATTAACTTGAATATCATCTACTGCAACAACAACCTCATGATTTCCCCTACGGATAAGTGCCTCTTTAGGTGATAGATCCATTAAAGAGCGTATGGATTGTCGAGCCTTATCCATAGAATAGGCCTCAAGTGCTTCACTAATGGCAAATAATATAACAACGGCAGCTCCTTCTCCCCATTCGCCAATAAAAGCAGCTCCGATGATGGCAATTGTCATGAGTGTTCTCATATCAAACTGTAGTCTTATTAGATTTGATAAACCTGTGTAAAATAGGCGATAACCGCCTATAAGAATAGACAACACATATGACGAGACCGAAAAAAGGTTACCTTCCCCATAAAACGAACCTAATCCCCAACCAAGAAGTAAAAATAAAAAAGAGGTTAATACATTTATATGCTTTCTATAAAAAGGCTGTTTCTTTTCTTCGAACTTTTGATTTTCAGGAATAAGGCGAAGGTTTTCAAATGCACCTGCTTTTTCTAATTCCTGAACGGATGCATTTCCATAAATCGTTAGTTTTGATGCACCAAAATTAACGTTTGCATCCACAACACCCTCTATATGCTTTACATTGTCCTCAAATTTTTTCGCACAATTTGCACAGGTGAATCCTTGTACCCGATATACTTCCTTTTCACCAATCTTCTCGAGTGTATCACCCACGTAAAGCGACCTCCTTCTGATGCTCAAATGCAATCTGTATTAATTGCTTCACATGGGCATCATCTAGGGAATAATAAACCATCTTTCCATTCTTACGATACTTTGCCAATCCCATATTCCGTAATAACCGTAAATGATGTGAAGCCGTTGCAGTAGTTGAACCAATAATATTGGCGACATCACAAACACAAAGCTCTTCCTCAACTGTTAAAGCATAAGCTACCTTTATTCTTGTATCATCTGATAGCGCTTTAAAAATCTTCGCCACTTCTACTGTATTTTGCTCCATCACATCTTTTTTTAAGCTTCGTACTTTCTGCTCATCAAAGCTTACTACCTCACAAACATCATTCTGTTTCATCACCATACACCATCCCCTAAACATTCAAACAATCATTTGAATATTAGTATATGCAGCATCCACTAAAACTGTCAAACAATTTGTTCAATTTTCCTTGGTGCATTTCTGGTGCCTGGCACCAATGTTAGGACAATATTTGTCCCACTTGTATGTATATTTGTAGGGTGCCTAGTGACTTCCTACTCCCTTAGTGGCCTTGCCCCAACTACCATCGGCGCACGAGCTTAACTTCCGTGTCCGGTAGTCGGCTTCCGATGACCTTCGGATTTCCGCGTCAGACTGCTCTCACTCAACTCGTCGTGTATATCATACACTCCTCATTTCGCTCGTTTGCTTCCTTGAACTCCTCGTTCCTCGAAACCCGACCATACCTATTCTTGTCACCTTTTCCACTTATGTAAATGTACCAATAATAATAAAGTTAACCTTACGGTTAACAAAATAAAAAAGAGGCTAGCTCATAAAATGAACTAACCTCTTAGTTGCCTAGCGACGTCCTACTCTCACAGGGGGAGTCCCCCAACTACCATCGGCGCTGAAGAGCTTAACTTCCGTGTTCGGTATGGGAACGGGTGTGACCTCTTCGCCATCATCACTAGACTATGAAGGTT
>JBEQAC010000133.1:0-9040 GCA_041640535.1 Bacillaceae bacterium | reverse complement strand
CTAGATAACATAGAAAGAATGAAAGATTTAATAGAAACATTCCAAATGGAGGGTAAGGGAGAGTTTAGCGGAAAAGAACCGATCAAGTTTAAAAGAATGCAAATTGTTTTTCACTGTGTATTTCCTATCGTTACATTATTACGTAAAATATAAATTTGACGTAATAATGTATAAGGAGTAAAATAGAAATATACAAAACAGGAAAATTCAGGTGATTTTTATGGCAAATCATGCACAGCAACAACATTATAAAAAACTACAGCAATTACTTAAGGAATTACCTTGGTATGTTGAAGAATATATCGATCATAAACGCAGAAAACTTTCAGCAGCTTCATTGCTTAATTACTGTCATGACTTTAAAATCTTCTTCAATTGGATAATATCCGAGCAACTTTTCGATGGTGATAAAAAAGATATTCCTTTAGATTTACTAGAAAAATTAACCATCCAGCAAGTCGAAGGATTTCTACATAATCTACAATACGAGTTAAATAACAAAGAAATTACGGTTAATCGTAAGTTATCTGCATTGAAATCCCTATTTAATTACCTTCAAAATATTGCTGAAACACACGATTTAAAGCCATACCTCCTTCGTAACGTGATGGCAAAGGTCGAATTTAATGATCTTAAGGAAAGTATGGAAACCATTGCTAATAAAATGGAAGGCAAAATATTACTTGGTGATGAATATGAGAATTTTCGCAGATTTATTGCTTATGAGTATGGTGAACTAAACAAGGAAAATAAAAAAATATTAAACTTCTATCAACTAAACCAAGAGCGTGATACAGCAATCGTATCTTTAATATTGGGCTCAGGATTACGTCTTTCAGAGGTGGTAAATCTTGATTTAGACGATATCGATTTTAGCAAATATACAGCTCGTGTAATCCGAAAAGGAAATAAAGAACAGTATGTTTTCTTTAGTAAGATTGCGATGGATGACCTACAAGAGTATCTAAAAATCAGAGAAAAACGATACACTGTCGAAAAAAATAATAAAGCCCTATTCGTTGCAGCACCAATGGGACCAAAAGGAAAATCAAGAAGACTAACAGCCCGATCGATTGAAAAATTAATCGAAAAATATGCTGTAGCATTCGGTAAACCCTCGTTATCCGTACATAAATTAAGGCATTCCTTTGCAACAAGATACCATTCAGAAATTAACGATGTGCCGAAATTAAGGAGACAATTAGGGCATTCGTCGATACAAACCACCATGATCTATACTCACATTCGAAATGATGATTTAAAAAGTGCAGTTGATAAAATGGATATGCCTAAAGAATAGTCAATTAACTTACACGATAAAATTTGGATTATGGATGATTTCCTCGGCTACATCGGCCGGATTCCAATTAGTCGTATCGAACATAAATTTGCTATTGGCTGGAGAGTTCTCGAGTTTGTTCAGTAAAAATAAAGATCTTTTGATTGAATCGAGATTATCTCCTCTCTTATTTAATCGTTCTAGTAACGTTTCTTGATCTGCTCGCAAAACAACATATACTAACCGAACATTTAGATCAGATATCTGTTCACAAAACCAATCAAACTCATCTTCGACTACGAAATCAATGACAACATTGAAGTCATGTTCAATAATATTTCTTGCTATAGCTACAATATTCATCCATGATAGATTTAATCGTTGCTCCCATGTAGGGTAAGCTTCCCATTTAAACATATGAAGAAGATGATCCCCTTCAATCAAGGCACATCGATCAAGTTTATCTGCAAGTACTTTCGTCGTTGTCGATTTTCCCACACCAATCGGTCCAGAAACTAAATAAATGATCCGTTCTTTTGTCTTTTGCTGCATTTAAAAGCCCTCCTAATAGAACTATCTAATATGTATAATAGCAAAACTCCTATACAGAATATAGGAGTTCGTAGTTTAAGAGTTATCGTTTTTTCTTTTTATTATCAGTTGGAGTTGGTTGGTTCTTAGCAACAACTTTTTCAAATGCAATCCGCACATGAACGACGTTTTCTTCAACCTTATCAACACTAAGCACCTTTCCTTTACGACCTTTTATTTTTATGCTCTCATCAACAGAAGGAATCGTTTTTAACAACTGACTCAAAACAACTGACTTTTCCTCAATAAAATGTACAACTGGCATCTTTCGTTTCTCCTTTTTCATTCAATTTTTTAACCTTTTATATAAAATATTGAATAAAAAATAGTTTTAGACCAAAATAGAAAAGGAAAGTTAGTTTTAAATGGTTTAATAAATTAGATTTGGTTATTTCTAGGAGAGATTATGATGTGGAAATTAATAAATGGTAGGCTAATACAAACTACTGATACTTCAAGGGTTAAGTTTAGAACAAATATTAGTCAAGCAATATTAGAAGAGTTAAAAGAATTAGCAATTGAACATGATACTCACTTAAATTACCTTTTGGAAAGTGGATTAAAAAACGTTTTGGCCCAAGGTACAATTTCATTCAACAAAGAATTAAGACCTAAGGACCGTGTTCAATACAAAACAACATATGATAAGGAATTATTAGAAAATGTTAAAGAATTTACACGGATGAATCACTTATTTATTAATGATGTAATTGAATATAGTGTAAAATTTATTGATCTAGAAACAGTAAAAAGTAATAGTTATAAGCATCGTATAGAATAAATGATATTTTTATTCTAACGCCCCGAACATAATATATATTATAGGAAGTAAATTCAAAACTTCAAGAAATATCTCAAAAACTAAGTATTCTTGCAATATTGAGACGAACTAAAAATTTTCCGAATTTGAACTACTTCCTATAATAATCATTATTAATGAGATGTTTCACTGATCAACTTGACTATAACCTTTTGGGATAAAGATGATGACTCACCCCTACCCTAGTTCGTCGATATATATTTCTGCATCAGACCTCACAGGGCTATGTGCTTCTTGGTTTTAAACTGGCTATAATTCGACTTGTAAAATGAAAGCATACTGATTTATGGCAAATCAAAAAAAGAGCGCCTCCTCCCCCTTCATTCCGTCATGATTCCTTTATTATAGAAGTATAAATTTTGACAACTTTATTTTCCAACCGTCAAAAATAATCCATTTGGTTTAATATTGTAATTTAGGAAAGAATATTTGAAATACAGTTTCTTTTGTTTGTTTATTAAGGAGAGTCAGACATGACAAGTAAAAGTAAAATATCATCACTCCAATTTGGTGTTTTAGTCTTTTTGTATACTATTGGAAGTACAATCCTACTTTCACCGTCTGGGTTAGCAGGACTAGCTAAACAGGATGCGTGGATTGCTTCGATATTGGGAGTTGGTATTGGAGGGATTTTTGTTCTACTTTATAGTTCATTAGGAACACTTTTTCCAGATATAACGTTCGTGGAGTATTGTGAAAGAATCCTTGGTAAATGGGGAGGGAAAATCGTTTCGATTACATTTGTGTTTTTCTGTTTTATCGGTGCAACTACCGTTTTATTTCACATGGGGAATTTTCTGACTACACAGATTATGCCTGAAACTCCCATTCAGATTATTAATATTCTTTTTACAATTATTATCATATATGGAATTCGCTTAGGGATTGAAGTGTTTGCCCGTGCGGCTGAAATCTTTCTTCCTTGGGTGATTCTTCTATTATCTTTATTGTTTTTCTCCCTTTTTCCAGAAATAGAGATAAAAAATATTCAACCAGTCTTTGAAGGAGGATTTAAACCTGTATTCATTGGTTCCTTATCCCTAGCTAGTGTAGCTTCCTTACCTTGTATCGTGTTTAGTATGATTATCCCATCTGTAAGCAAAATAAATAAAGTAAAGAAAACTTTTATCATTTCACTTTACTTAGGAGGATTTATATTAATATTGATTACATTTTTGTGCATAACTGTATTAGGTCAGGATTTTACAGCACGTAGTACATTTCCGAGTTATGTAATAGCAAAGAAAGTTAGGTTAGGCAATTTTCTAGAAAGAATAGAGGTAATTGTTGCTATCATCTGGTTTATTACCATTTTTTACAAAATACTCCTTTACTTCTATTGTTGCATAATTGGAACCGCACAAATATTAGGGTTAAAAGATTTTCGTTCTATTACTCTCCCATTTGGGATGATTTTAGTTATTTATTCATTGATAGTGTATCCAAATACCGTATATGCAGCAGAATGGGACACAACCATTTGGATCCCATTTGCTTTGACGTATGGTTTTTTTCTTCCTTTATTATTGTTCGTAGTGGCTAAATTACGCTTTAAATCAACTAAGCACACACATACAAAAAAATTGTAAACTTATTATTTCTTCCCTTCTTAATCATTCACTCAACGCACGTTTTTTACAAATTCTTCTAATTTTAAGTGTGTTATCGTACCTTGATGAAAGTATAATTGCCATCTACCATCAATTACTTTCCATATTGAACTTCTAAGTGTGTTTCGATTTCTGGTTTTGTCTTGGATATAATAAGTTGCTAAAACCACATCAGAAGCTAAAGGATAAATCTCATAATTATGTAGTGTCATTTCAGTTAGTACCACTCCACTATCAAGACATTCCTGTTTATCAAACATATAACCTGAACTAGCTATTTCAAAAAAATCATCAGCAAGTATTTTGTCTAGTTTTTCACGACTTTTTCGGATCTCTATACTCGTATGACTCTCCTCCAACGCCTTTAAATGATCTTTTAAATTAATATCCATTAAATCTTCCCCCTTTTTTCTGTAAAAATAAAAAAATGAGCTCCATTAGAAACTCATTGCTCCTTTCCGATTAAAGGAAATAAATAATCGCACTTATTCCTAATGAAATAATCCCAATCAAGCAAGAATACAATGCGATCTTTGTTCTAAAATCTCTATGTTTTTGTGTCTCAGAGTGAAAATTTGCTCTCTGTTGTTGTCCATTGGTCCAAGCCCCAATAAATATTCCAGATAATAAAATTCCTACAATACCGATAATTAGAAAAAATTGGAACACATCCATTCCCCCTCTTCTAATTATTAATACGAAAATATACATACTCAGGTTTCATTTGTATGTCATTTTAGAATTTCTATAAGCCCAAATGTTCTAATAACCAGTCTTGGAGTTCATCCTTTGTCTCGTTACCAACCTTAAGTGTTCCTAGTACTACACCTTTTCCAATCAGTTGTATTTCAGGAGCTGCAACATCTTTAGTTACATTTATACTGTATGTAACTGTTTCTATATGACGAATCGGGATCCTATTAATATTAATAACACCTTCACTAACTAGATAACCATCATCAGTTAAAGCAATTTTGTTTTTATTCCATGAAAATTCGCTATTTGATACTTTTTTCTTTCTTGTTTCTTTTGAACTAAATAACCCCATAATAGCAATCCCCCCTTACTATAATTCTATCAAATAATGGAATATTTTTGTAATAAATTTGTAATAAATTTGATATTTTATTAAGTGTTCATCTTTTCAATGTACTTGAATGCATTCGGGGCTTCACATCATTGATATGCTTGTAAATCAAGTTAGCCACTCTTCTTACGAACAAAAATAATACAATGATAGAAAAAGACATGCAAACCGTAAACGATCTCATGTCTTTTTCTTCTCTATAAGTCATACTATTTTTTAAATTAAGATTTATTGTTTGTTTCAGAGATTTCGCTAATAATTTGGTTAAGTCCCTCACTAATTGGAGTTGTTGGACGACCAAGTAGTTTCTCAAAATCGTTGCTTTCAACCTCCAATGCACCTTCACGTATGCCGCTCTGGATTCCTGTTAGAATAGGAAGAACGAAGTCTGGGATACCAGCTTCTTTCATAATATTTCCATAAGTAGCATCATCGACCTGTTGTACAGGCACCTCTCTCCCTAATACAGAGCCAAGAGCAGATACCAGTTCCTCTTGAGTCATAAGGTTGCCAGAAAGTTCATAAACCGTATTCTCGTGGCCGTTTCCAGCTAGTACTGCTGCTGCTGCTTCAGCATAATCTTGTCGGAGTGCCCAACCTACTCTACCAGATCCAGCTGCTGTTACCCAAGGTGCACCTGCCATTACACCCTGAATGCTTCCACTTTCGTTCTCCAAGTACCAGTTATTGCGGAGGAAAGAATAAGAGATTCCTGTTTTACGAATAGCTTCCTCCGTGATACGGTGAACCTCAGCAAGGAATAACGAGCTGTCACTTGCATTGGCTAAACTTGTATAAGCAATGAATTTTACCCCTGTACGTTTAGCTGCTTCTACCGCATTTTGGTGTTGTCGAATTCTTGTTTCATTGTCCCCGTCCGCCGAAATAATTAATAAGCGATCGATACCGTCAAAAGCGGAATCTAATGTTTCCGGCTGATCAAAATCACCATGTCGAACCTCGACTCCACTCCCCTTCAATTCTTCTGCCTTCTCTGGATTTCGAACACTAACCGCAAGTTGGCTTGCAGGCACTGTTTTTAATAATGATTTTATTACCTTCAAACCTAATTTACCTGTTGCTCCTGTTACTAGTATTTTCATTTTCACTTATCCTCCTAAAAAAGTACTTGTATTTAAATTAATTACCTGTAATTATTTTAATTACAGGTTTTGTTTTTGTCAACTTATTTTTCATTCTACATTAACTACAAAAAAGGAGCGAAAATCCATTTAAGATTATCGCTCCTCTAGTTTTTAATTTTTTCTATCTAGTTAAAAAATGCATGTCACCCATTCATTCGTTTGCTTCTTCTCTTCTAATAAGAATCCCGCTTCTATAAATAAATCCTCCACGCGTTGTGCATTCAACTCAAGCATGCCTGATACTAAAAATTTCGTATCCTTGTACTCTAACAGTCTTTGGGAATTAAGAACATCGATATTTTCTTGTGTACCAATATTTATAAAGAACCAGTCATATTTTTTTTTGATTCGGTTTTTATTCTTGATTAAGTCGTCTTGAAACACGTTCACTTCATTGACATCATTTAATTCGCATTGATACAAAACTTCTCGCTTAACTGGTTGAATATCATATGTATCGATGATTGTTGCTCCCTTAATGGCTGCAGCCAGACTTAACACTCCTGAACCTGCTCCAATGTCAGCAACACTCATTCCATTGAAATCTCGCTTTAAAATAAAATTCAAACAATCTCTAGTAGTCTCATGGTATCCTGTACCAAAATTCCCTTGGGATTCAAGGATAATCCTCTTTTCTTTGTCGTATAAATTCATCCTACTAGGTGTTGTAATTACCCATCCATTTTCAAGAACGATGTCTTCAAAAGTCTGTTGATAATTCTTTTGTTCTAGTCGCTTAACTTCTAAATTTAATTCATCAATGTCTAATATATCTGCTAATTGAGAAAGTTCTTTTGATTCGTCATACGTATTAATATAGATGTTTAGTTCTGTAGTTTCATTTTTTTTTTCAATAAAATCGTAACCATTGTCATCTGTTACTATATCTAATGGGACCTCATAATAGGTTTGATAATATCCTTTATCACATAATTGATTAACCGCTCCTTCAATCTTTCTACTTGAGAGCCTTGTGGTAATAACATACATCGTATATCCCTCCTTTCTTTTTTTTCCTCTCCCATCATATAACACAATGGTAAGCCTAGCTTTAAAACTGCTTGTGCTTCATTGATTCTCATTTTTAGGAATTTTTATACAAAAATTACGAATGATTAAAATAAGAAATAATGATACCACCCTCATATACAAAAGGACATCATCGAATTTATTAATTGAAAGGAATGGTGATACTACATGAATACACGGACAACAAAGCTAAGCTATGACGAAATTGATAAACTTCTTGAATCAATTGATAAGGATGTCTTCAAAGAAATTAATTGGCAATTTATATCTGAAGAAGAAATGGAATCTCTATTAAAAAACCCCTAACACCAGAGTGGCAAGGGATTTTTTGTATATATTTATTTGCACTTATCTTATCTGAATACTGCTATAAGATTGTTTGAACTTTTGTTTTTCCACCTTCATATTCATACATTTTTCATAAAGATAGGAGCTACTTTACAAGGCTGTATATCTATTTTCTGCCATACATTTCCCACAACATATGGTTCAACCTTTAGCCAATTATCTAGATTTTCTCTTGAAGGATAATCCACAACCATTAATGAACCTATCATTTCCCCATCTTCATCTAGTATGGCAGCACCATATAAATGCTCTCCATCCTTAAATCTTTTTTCAACTGTTTTTAAATGTTCTTCTCGTGCTTTTAATCTTCTATCAAGTGCTCCTTCATCAGTGCCATCATAAGCAGTAACTATATATTGCATATATCCATCTCCTTTAATTATGATTTGTAGTTAGTTTTGATGTTTATTTTCTAAAATGTTTTATAAGTTTGATTTACATCTCTTTCAATTTTATGGTTTTTTATCAAAATTACAAAAGTTTTTCCATTACCATAACGTCAACAAATCTTCCGTCTAGAATGCCTTGATTTTTAAATACGCCCACTTCTCTGTACCTTTTTTTTCGATAGAGCGCTTGTCCTAACTTATTATTTTCAAAGGTCGATAAAACGATCTTATGAAAGGTATTTCTTCTTGCTATATCTTCAATATCCTCCATAAGCTTTCCCCCAACACCCTTCCCTCTATATTCTCGATCAATATAAATAGACAAATCAGCTACTCCTTTATAAGCATCACGAGAATTATACACATTTAATGATGCCCAACCTATAATGTGACTCTTGTACTCAGCAACAATCACTTGATAGCGCCCTTGGTGTCTTTCAAACCAGTCATCCATGAAAGTTAAATCCTTTAATTCAGTTTCCAAAGTGGCAATTCGATCTTCAATTCCTTGATTGTAAATCCTTTGAATGAAAACAATATCTTCATGTTTTGCATTACGAATAACAACATTATTCACGCTATTTTTGCTCCTAACATTTATCATTTCTAATATTCATAAAATCTATGTTCAACAAAAAGAGCATTAATCCTGCTTGGATCAACGCTCTTATTAGTGCTATCTTAAAACAAAAATTCAAATAGGAATGTTTTAAAGTAAATTTTGAGACATCTGTCCCATAAG
>JBEQAC010000132.1:0-9058 GCA_041640535.1 Bacillaceae bacterium | reverse complement strand
GTCGATTCAAGTCCTTTGTTTTTAGCTCGTTTTGGTTTATTGAAATCGGTTCGGAAAACATTTATGAGACACCCCCTTTACCTAAAACGTAATCGTCTTGAATCTTTGACGTAGTGCTGCTAAATCATCTCCATTTTCTAATTTTTTTCTTGATAGATCATCTTCTTGCTGTTCTCCTACTGATTCTTTTTCAATTTTCGGAAGAGTATCAGTTCTATTTCCGGTTGACTGATTCTGATAGCGGCGAAGAGACTCCAACTGGTTTCTTGGCTTTTTCTTTTTTACCGCTTCTTCTTCTAAATATCGCTGAAAACATTCGATTGGATCATCCGATTGGGTCAGATAAAGTATTTTTTTATAAATTAGTTGATTGATTTGCTTACGCATTTGTAGCGTATGCGGAGTAATCCCCCATTTTCCTGTTGCGGTCAAATACCCAAATTCCGCTCCATCGCTCAAAAAAGCACGAATGACTCTCAGATCCTTCGTATTTACAAGAAAATGCAGTTCTTCACCGATTAACCCGAAATTCCTCGAGAGAACTTCACTTCGATAAGGGACACCTTCAAACGTGATATAAGGGCGTTTCCCCTGCTTTAAACTTCCTCTTATTTTTCTTTTGGTCGTATAGCTGAGAAAATCAACTTCATTTCGTTGATCTTCCGGCATCAAGCGTGGTAACATATCCCTTTGAGTAATCCTTTGTTCCATTACTTCCAAAGGACTTAAATATCCCAATCCGCTATGAGGTTCACAGTTATAATTAGCGATTAACACTTCAGTTAATTGTTCGATCTGATCAGCCGTGATTTCATATTGCTTGGCCATTTTTTCAGGGTTTCTTCGCAAAGGATCTGATGGATTGCTTCCGGTCGTATTGGGTAAGCGGTGATAGCCATTTTCCTCCAACAACCCGAAAAAACGTTCAATAATCCCTCGGCGTTCCGGTGTGCTTACCGGTCCGGCGTTGACATGGCAACCAACAATTTCTTTAAGACGAGAATTCACGATTTCCGCCAGATTTGATTTTCCATTGTCATAACAAAATTCGTCCCACAAGGCCCATTCCGTTTGTGGGATTGCTATTGAATGGAAGCCTCCATCGTCTGGTAATTTCAATCCGGGAATTGTCAAGGACTTGGGCTGCCAAGGAATAACCGCCTTTCGAATGCATTCCAATACATCACTCGAAGAGTATTGTGATTGCAAACAAATATGGTACCCTAGGATAACTCGGGAAGCTACGTCAATAATGGCCAGAAGCCAAATCCTTTCCATGATTTCTACAACTTCATCACCATGTATATTTTTAAATTTAACTGCCAGAATGGCATCAATGGCATGACCATCAAATTCAACCCGTTGAAAAGGCCGTTCGATATACACATCATTTTTTTGGCCAGAAACCGTCCCTCTAAGACGACGTTCCGTTTCTTGCCCATAGCGTTTCGATGCATCCCACGGATTGTCTTGCTCGAGTTTTTTTACATAACGGTATAAGGATCTTCTAGCTAAATCCTTTGTGTTAAACGGGTAGTCCTGAAGTTTAATTCCTTCGTTGCGACACGCATCGAGGAAACGTCTGTGAAGATGTTTAGTACGGATAACCGGATCCGTCACCGATTTTTGTTTCTTGCGGAAGTAATAATCATGAATAGCCTCTTGTATCGTTGGGTATTTGGTTAACAGCAATTGAAAAGCACCTGTCAACTTCGTATTTTTGTTTTCTTCTTCGCTTGGAAATGACTTCCTCTGGTAACGAGTTAGATTTTTTTGTGGAACTAGGCCCCGGTATCCCCAAATCACACCATTCTCATCGTGAGTTAGACATCGTTTGATATACCGATTAACTTCTTTCCGTCCCAAACCTGTCGCTTCCTTAATATCTTCTAAGGTATGATCCTTAAGATACATTTCCACTGCCTGTTTTCTACGGGAGTAGATTTCCTTTTGCTCAGGCTTAAAGTTATCGATCATTACGGTAGGCCAATTTTTCACATCCAAATATTTGGGGTCAATATCTACCTTTTCGATCAATCGTTTTCTACCCATTGCATTTCACCTCCGTCTGTTTCCCTAATGGCACACAATCGATGTTTATCGCATGGAGGATGCCGTCATAGATGAGACGGTAAATGGATTCCCGAACTCTGGAAACTGAAATAGTTGGCAAGCGGTCTTGTATATCCTGAATGCTTAGAGTTTGTTCTTGCAAAATACGAAGGACTTGCTGTTGATCGGTTTCCACAGGTCGAATCCGTTGTCGGGCAAACGGAAGTAAGTATCTCATATTTTCAAGATAAATACGATTTCCGCGAATATCTTTTTCGGTTTGGACTTGATACTGCTTTCCAGCGGACTGACACCATACCTTCTGTGCTTCAGTTTGTCGATTCACTCGAAGGTAGTTTTGGTGTTTGGGATTAAATTCTTCCGAATATTTTACCTCTACAAACGTTTCTATACCGTCAATCCATTCGACCCACATGTCAAAGATGGATTCCACCCATTCTCCGTTAAGGCACTGCTTTATGCGTAGCGGTTGTTCGCAAAATGATTTAACCTTAGGGTTGGTCTCAACCAAAATCCAATGGTCGTACTCTAAGTCGCTAAATAAGCGAACATTTCGTTTTATTTTTGGGCTATATGCTTCCCAATAATTGTTTCCGTAACGGCTGCTGCGCTTCATCGGAAGGGGAGTGTACATTAGCTCTCAACTCGCTTTTTGACAAAATAAGTCGTTTATATGGATTTTATTCAATTTTCTTTTTGTCGAATCCTTTGACGAGATAATACTTCTTTTGGAGAATTTTGTAGTAAGTGAAAAAAATGACTCTATCGATAGATTTGATATACTATGATTAGAGTAAAGGTGAAGATAGGGGAATTTGATGGTAGATGTATGTCCTGAAGTACCAGATAATTAAATTTTGTTGAAAAGGACGAAGGAGCCCTGAAACTTTACTTTAAAAACTTGATGAAAAATGACAGTAATTCATCAGACCCGCCCTTTGTTCCCGCACTGAATGTAACTATGTTTGTGTCAAAAGGTGCGTATGTAGGCATGTTTGTGTCGCATCTTCTTATCAAGACCTAATTTAGAAAAAGTTCAAGAATTTAAAGGGTGATGACATATTAGCCATATCTAATATGTCATCACCCTGTTTTTTTATTGTTTTATTGAACTATTGAATCCCGTTAACTGAGCAATTGGTGTGTTACATCATTTAATTCTTCTAGCAACCATTATGTCCATTGCGTGTTTGTGAGGGACTCCACTGGAATTACAATTGAAGATGACTTCTTGAAATGAAATGATTTCCCAATCCCAATAATAGTTGAGTAAATCTCCAGAACGATAAAAATATTCATCAGTACCCCAGTCGGGAGCTGTTTCAATAAACGGCTTTTCAACAAATACGTTGAAGACGTTCAATCCACCGATATTTGTATGTTCCTTATAGTTCCTAAACTTTTCTTGCCGTAGAGTTGGGGATATATATGTCAGTGTTCCGCTTGAATACACAACATCAAACATCTCAGTCAAACTAAATTCATCAAGATTAGCTTGAATGGTTTCGATTGTTAATCCCTCTTGTTCAGCCCATCGTTGTGCCTTTTGCAAACCGGGTTTGGAAACATCAACGCCAACCGTATCAAAACCGTTTCTTGCAAAATGGATAATGTCTTTACCTTCTCCACAGCCAAGATCGATTACTTTCCCTTTGTTTTCAGCCTCAAACAACTCTACTACACGTTTGCAAAGATTGTTTGGTTCATGTCCCCAATAAAACTCATCTTTACTATATACTTCATCGTAAGTGTCCATTGCCATTTTACCCACCTTCTCTCGTAACCTAATACTGAATACAACCAGTGTATCATCAGTGAAGAAGTTCTTGTTATTTCACATTACTTCCGGTTAGTTCAGTAAACAAAGAAGCGAAACAGAATCACAATATACGCGATTAATTTCATACCAAGAAGAGTTAATCACTCTAGCCTTCAAATTACCGCACACTTTTCATAGCTTCTCTAATCTGTGCAAATGATTGTTCCGTAATTTCTTGAAGGTAAGATCTTGGAAAGTACCAATCACCCGAAAACTTCTTGGCCGTGATGTAATAACCTGTTTCACAACGATGTATGATTTCAGCCGATTCCACACCCTCAATGTTGGCTATATCATCAACTGTAACCGCTTGGCTTCGCTGGATCAGTTCCGGCCGGTTTCTCCAAAAGCTACCACTTGGATACTCGATATACAGCGAATCGAAATATTTAACCCATTCCAGATCCAGAACATTGATTTTTAACTCACTACATTGGTCAACCAACATATAGAAACTTTCTCTGGCTTCCATATAGGCTTCATATGCTTCATATTTTTCTAACGGAAACATAAATTTTCCTCCAAAACGCTTTTCAGTCTCATATTTTCTTATATATTTCAGCATAGTCCACTTTTAACTGCTGGCGTAATTCTTTGTTTTCACTTTCTAGTTTCTTTATCCTACGTTTTAACGATGCAATCACAGCGTCTTTATTGTTTTCATCCATTTCTCGTTTTAGTTGTTTAGGAGTGGGGACTTGTGCTTGCTGTTGGCGAAGGGAATCAATTCTCTCTCGGATCTCTGGATTGTTGTATAGTGTTGCTTTACTTACCCCGGACTCACTAGACACGCTATTAAAGTTAATGCTCTTACGAGCCTTTAGAAGCCGTTTAATTGCCTCATCCACCTTATGAATGGTATTGGCTTTTCTTGCTTCATGAAGTTGTCTTAATTGCTCTCTGCGTTCGATTTTACCCATGTAAGACACCTTGCTTTCGTTTCAGGCGATCCTGACGACCAAAGATGATATTGCCTGCACGGAGGGTCATTAGAATATTTTCATATCGCTCTAAATTCTTTTTGTTCTTTTCAGCAATATCAACTCGACCACGCTGCTCTAAGGCTTCGATGGTCCTTGTTGTTGTCCTTACTAAGAGTTCATACTTTTGAGTGTCTAATTCCGAAAAACCAATCGCTAAGTCTTTACAAGGACTGCCGCCGTTGCAGGTTAAGCATGGTGGTTCTTCAGCATGAGGGCAATTCCCGTTTATTCGAGCATGGCATGTTCCATAAGGATTGTCGATGGCATTCAATTTGTGGTCTTGCCAAAGCGTTTCTAATATGTCAGTAGGAATATCCTCATTCGGTTTAATCTCTCGAACTTCACCATTCAGGTCAAAGCTGAAAACGCCTTGTTTAATCGCTTCCTCGAATGCCTTTCTTTTCGTATTGTCCAACAGCTTCGCATATCGCATCGTCATTTCGGGGGAAGCATGGGCTAATAGTTCTTGAACCGTGAGTATATCAGCTCCCCCATTTAACATTTTTACAGCATAGGTATGGCGAAACTGATGGTTCTTGAAATAAAAGATCTGTCCACTTTCGTCAGTAATCATTTTTTCTCTTGCAAGTCTGTTTAGATACATTTGAATCCAATTTTGATTAAATGGTTTTCCTTTACGTACTCCACGATACCGAACAAAGATATATTTTTCAGGATTGTTATCATTATTGCTAGTTTGATTAGATTGGTTTATTAAAACGGCAACAATATTTGCTAATTCCTCATCAATCGGAATCCGATGTCCTTCTACATAGGTCTTTTCAATATTGGCCTCGATGTAAAACTTATCATTGAGGCTTACTAAACAATTTTGTGTTAAACCTAATACATCTGAAATACGTAATCCTGTTTTAAAGGCAATCCATACTACGGGCTGAATTTCTCTATGGAGGTGGTTAATATTGGCAAATAATTGCTCTAATACATAGTCAGGAATATAATCTATTTGGTCGATCGATTTCTTTTTTAGCTTAGGTTTATCCTCCGGAAATATCAACAGCCTAGTGTGTATTTCAGGTTTGATGTTATAGTCATACCGATCCATATCTTCCAAAAACTTTTGTACGATATGTAAACTTGTTGAAACATAACGTTCAGGATGTGAATTTTTCTGAATTAGATTGTTTTGAGTATATTTTTGTAACCATTCAATGTATCGCTGGATATGAGATCGTTTTAGAGCTTTCAAGTCTTGCCATGTTGGTTCCAAAGAGAATATAAAGAAAAAAAACGGAGGGAGGATTGTCATGTAACTTCTAGCCGTGCTCCATGAAAAGTTACTTTTACTAAGCAGACGTTGTTTAATATACTTCTTTACTTGTTCTCTTATATTAGGTAATTTTATTTTCTCAAAATTAATATAAAATGCAGATTGGCTTTTATTGTAATTAATGCCGTATTTCTCATGAAGGATACGAACATCCCAGGAATCTTTTTCCCATTCATTACGTGTATCAGTCAGTTGGAAGAGTGTTGAATGGATGACATCAATAAATGAAGTTATGTTTGAATTTTGAAGATGAACTTTACCGTTAGAAGGGTTATTGCGAATTATTTTTGTTTTTAGCCCATTTCGTTCTAACCATAATACCCACTCACGTTTTACTTTCTCTATGTTTAAGTCAAGAAGGGAATGAAGATTAGGGTATTTTTCATTTAGGAAGGTTGTTAATCTCCCAAGAGGATATACTTGACTGGAAAAAGCACTGGTTATATTCCACTCTCCTTTAAACAGCTTATTATACCATACATACTTAATTTCTAAGCTGACGGTGGGGCTCATAACCTTAAAATAAACATTCATTTTTCTATCCTTATATGCGGCACGTTCCTCTTGAAATTGGGTAATTTTACCAACTACATTAACGTTCCAAACATCGTTTTCTAAGAAATAAGGGTTCTCTATTACTTTTGTGGTTACAGATCGATCCTCATGAATCATTTTTTCTGGATAGCTGGATAACTCTTGCTGTAGCTTTTCATGAAAACTCATTTCTTTTACTTGTATAGATCTTAGGCTTTTCAAACAATCCACTCCTTTCATTCATGTTTTTTACTCATGTCAAAAGCATGTTGGGCTTTCTCCCAATTCTCACGAATTTCTTCATCAGACGGATGAAGATAAAGGTTCATCGTTGTTTGAATTTGGGAATGCCCTAATCGTTCCTGCACTTGTTTAATATCTTTCGTTTGTTTGTAGTACATAGTGGCATGGGTGTGACGTAAAAGATGAGGGTGTACATCGATGTTGGTTTTCTTTCTCAGACGCTTAAATAGAGCTTCTACATCTTGGTAGTTCATGGCTTTCCCTATATTTTCTCCACGAAGTTTGACAAACGCGAAATTTGAATCCAATTCCAGTTCATCCAGCACCTCATACAAGTAGTCATCAAAGAGGTCCATCAAAGCTTGAGAGACATAGATGGAGCGTTCCCCTGTTTTTAACTTGGCCCCATTTTCTAATTCCCCGCGATCTACCAATTGAATTCGATGCCCATTCTTATGATCAAGTTTGAAATCTACAAGATATAGTGAAAGTACTTCACCAATACGTAATCCAGTTTCAAAGAGGGTTTGTATTAATAATCGATCTCGAATGTTGGTAGTGGCTTCAAGCAATTGTTGAACGTCTTCTTTATCCAATACTTGGATCTTTTTACGAGGTTCTTTGACCTTTAAGATATTACGGTTCGAAGGTTTTCCTTTGTTCACGTGATATAAAAAATCTTTGTATCTTCTTCTGCCACCAGTAAACACTTGCTTCATTAACTTATCGACTTTATCATTTTGAAGTTCTTCATTTCGGTACAGGTAGTCATAGAAGTTCGTTACAGCAGTAATGGTCAGATTGACCGTTGTTTCCCTTTTCTTGGCTTTGACAGGTTGCAGGGGAGTAACCTTTGCACTCTCAAAGGGATTCTGTAACCATGCAACAAACTCGACTAACTCTTCTAATCGAATAGTCTTATAATCTAGATTTCTCTCTTGTAGAAAGGTAAAGAATTGCTTCAAGGCATAACAATAGGTCTTTTGGGTATTCCAGCTCTTGTTGGTCGTATCGAGGTATTTTAGATATTTCATGACGGGTAATACCGGAATCCCATTCTCGTCCAATAACATATATCGTTTTTGATGGTTCTCCAATAACACTTCCTGCACTCTCATTTAGTTCGAATCCTCCTCTAACCAGTTGTAGAAAGGAAAAGATACGGGTTCAGCAGGTGACTTAAATCCATGACGTTCTTCAAAGTTTTGCTTATGCCGATCGACCCGCTGAGGTAATGTGCTCGGAGTCCAGTTTTCTTTAATAGCTCGTTTAAAAAATCCTATAGGATTTTTAACCTTCGTTGGCGATTGCTGCATGACCAAAAGTAATTCCAGCGTCCGTTTTAACCCTACGGAAGTTAATAATTCGAGAAGTTCATCTGTGGGGGTAGTAAGGGTCACCACTTGATAAGCAAGTATGATTAGGTCTTGTTCATCATCATCGGAGTGGGATCGTTGCTGAGTGGGGAATAGTGAGGTTTGTTCTGGTTGTGGTGGAGTGATGGCTTGTCCATTCATAAAATCCGATTCAGGAATACGCCAGCCTTCCTTGTCACTGACCTTAAATGCATTTGGGAACTTTCCTGATCGGAGCCATCTTTTAATGGTTTCTTCACTTTTGGACATCCGTTCGGCTACATCACGAACAGATAGATACATCATAGTTTTTCCTCCTTGTTTACTACGACAACAAAACAATGATTTTTTGGGTGCCCATGTTGTTGTAATAGAGGTCTATATAGTGGTCTTGTACAAGAACATATGATCTCATATATTTCCATTATATACTAACAATACTTATTTGTGTATCTCTTTTTAATAATTCCTTTATGTAACAAAGAAGAGGATAAATAGTCATATACTAAACTATCTATCCTCTAATAATTATAGTCTATTTAAATCTTCATGACAAAAACATGCCTACATAAATGCTGGAGGCATTGATCTGACGCTATTTTTAATGTGGCTTGTTTGTGTCACTAGACACCACTCTCTTCTTACTCAATAAATATTCACCCTGGTACCGGTTGAGTCCTGCTATCAGCTAAAGAATTTTTAGGTTTCTTTTGACTCGATGTTGCAACATTCCTAAGCGTCTTAGGAAACCTCTAAAAGC
>JBEQAC010000131.1:0-9225 GCA_041640535.1 Bacillaceae bacterium | reverse complement strand
GTTAAATCAGGGCCATTTTGGTCCCCTCTTTTAACACTGTAAAAGTAATCTTAACACTTCAAATATATAATTGCAATCTTGGGATGTGTTATTTACTTATCGATTTTATTATTCTCTTGGTCAATTTCAATTATGTAAAAATAAATCAACTTCTAAAAATAGGATTTCTTGATCAAGGTCATGACACACGTGATGCTTAGAGAGAGGCAAGAAACACAACTTCTTTTCTTCGGCAGGAATCTTTTTATAGAGATAGTGCGCACTTTTTATCGGCACAATCCCATCACATTCTCCTTGAATAATTAATGTAGGAATATTAATTTTTTGCAAATTGGGCCTGAGTTCGCGCACTAGCCGTCTGAATTCAATGGTCGCTTTTAGTGGGGTTTGTGTAATCTTTTTCTTATAACGGACGTATAACTCATTCTCTCGAAGCTGCCCCTTCACTCCGTCTGCAAGCATGATTTTCACGTCCGTTAAGAGCTGTTTAGGATTTACGTAATAAGCCGCAGCGCTTAACAAGACAAGTTTTTTTATTGGGTATTTCGCAGCTAAATATCCAGCAATGATTCCTCCCATTGAAAAACCAACCACATAGACTTCCTCACACTCTTCAAGTAATGTTTTCAACGCTTCTTCCGCACATTCAACCCAGTCCTTTTTTGATACACCTTTTAAATTCAGAACCTTGCCGTGACCAGGTAAAATCGGAGTGACCACTTTCCAATCAGTCGTTTGTTTAATGTGCTCTGCTAATGGCTCGATTTCATAAGGCGAGCCAGTAAATCCATGAATTAATAAACATCCAATCATCGACATCACCCTGCCATGTTTTTTCAGACCTAATCGTATCTATTATTATGTTTTACCTATTTAATTAGGAAAACACCCCATGACGGAGTGCTTCTTGAACTACAATAGGGAGTTTACTACTTCTTCTAATTTCATACCTCTTGACGCCTTTACTAACACAATATCATTTTCATAGACAACGGCCTTTAGTTTATTAATAAGTTCCTGCTTATCCAATGTCGCAAACACTTTGTCTTCTGTAAAGTTCTCTTTTGCACCTAACGCAATTTTTGAACCTAGTTCACCAAAAGTAAACACATAATCAATTTGATTAGGCTGGATGTCTCTACCTATTTCATAATGAAATTCATGCTCCTGTTCTCCCAGCTCGAGCATATCTCCTAATACCACAATTTTCCTGGAATACCCTTTTAAGTCCTGAAGTAACTCAATCGCAGCTCTCATCGATGTTGGACTTGCGTTATAGGCGTCATTAATTACATGAACTCCATCTTTCCCTTCAATCAACTCTGTTCTCATCCCTGTTATTTTGATTTGCTTTAAACCAGTTGTGATATTTGGGATCGAAACATTTAGAGATTGAGCAACCGCAATCGCAGCGAGAGCATTATTGACATTATGCTTGCCAAGAACAGGGATAAAAAATTCTGCCCCTTGTTCCTTATTCATGCTAAAGAATGTACCTTCATTTTTCTGTTGAACGTTTTGCGAAAAGTAATCACACTTGTCAGAGCTTCCGAAGGTGATAACTTGGAACGAGGTATTTCGGACTCGCTCAGTTAGTAACGGTTCATCTCCATGGATAAACAATGCACCATTTTCCGCTAATCCAGCTGTGATTTCTAGCTTTGCTTCAGCGATCCCTTCTCTTGATCCCAAATCAAGTAAATGAGACTCACCAATATTCGTGATAATTGCAGCATCCGGTCTTCCAAGTGTTGAGAGCAGTTCAATTTCTCCTCTGCCACTCATCCCCATTTCTAAGACAGCAATATCTGTATCCGCTTCTAATCTTAGGATAGTCAAAGGTAATCCGATATGATTATTTAAGTTTCCTTCTGTTTTTTGTACTTTATAAGACGTAGAAAGAACAGAGGTCACCATATCCTTCGTCGTTGTTTTCCCATTACTTCCGGTAATTCCTACCACTTTGATTGAAAGGGAATCTCGGTAATGTTTGGCTAACTGCTGTAGAGCCACTAGCGTATCGTCCACATAAATAAGTGGAAATTCTTGTGGCGGATTCGGTTGATTCTTTTGCCAAAGGGTAGCGCGTGCACCTTTGTCAATTGCTTGCACAACAAACTCATGTCCGTTGAACTTTTCCCCTATAATCGGAATAAATAAATTCCCTTCGTTTACGGTTCTAGTATCAATGGACACCCCAGAAATTTCAATTTGATTAGCAGAAAGCTCTCGTAATTCTCCATTCACCCAAGCAGCTACCTCATTTAATTTACGTTTGATCAAAAAGAACAACTCCTTCTATACAGAAAGAAGGCTGACTCTGGAGCCAACCTCCCTTATTATTAAAACGTATATTTAATCTTTTGTTTCTCTTGATGACGCTCAATCGCTAAATCTACTAGCGTTTCAATTAATTTTGGATAAGAAACGCCTGATTCTTGCCATAATAATGGAAACATACTGAATGGAGTAAAGCCAGGCATTGTATTCACTTCATTCATTAGGATTTCACTATCTTTCGTTAAAAAGAAGTCTGCTCGAACTAGACCTGAACAATCAAGTGCTTTAAATGCCTTAATGGCCACGTCCTTAATTCTTTCATACTCATCTTCTGTAATTTGAGCAGGAATTTCAAGTCCAGTATCACCATCTTCGTACTTAGCCTTATAATCATAGAACTCTTTCTTAGGAACAATTTCCCCAACTACCGAGCAAATAGGATGGTCATTTCCTAACACACCAATCTCCACTTCTCTACCGATGATTCCTTCTTCAACGATCACTTTGCGGTCGTAAATAAATGCTTCTTCAAATGCTTTTTCAAGGCTTTGGCGGTCCTTACATTTACTAATTCCCACGCTTGAGCCTAAATTTGCTGGTTTCACAAAGCATGGATAACCCAACTCTTCTTCTACCTTTTGATATGCTGCTTCCGCATTCTCTTCCCATTCACTACGAATATAGGATACATATTTCGCTTGTTTAATGCCAGCTTGTGCAAAGATATTCTTCATCATAACTTTATCCATACCAGCAGATGAGGCTAACACACCATTGCCCACATATGGTATATTCATTAATTCTAATAATCCTTGAACTGTGCCATCTTCCCCATTCGGTCCATGTAATAATGGAAAGATCACGTCAATTGAGTCACTTTTCTCTTGTGATGTCGTTGTTGGAAAAATTTCTGTATTTAAAGCCACAGGTGATACGACATTACCTTCTTCTTTCAGTTGAAGTTTCGCTAAATCTTCAACAGGTGCAAGAAGCTGTGTACCCCGTTTCCATTCCCCGGTTTCAGATATATAGATTGGGTGAATTTCATATTTTGATAAATCCAGTGCTTTTATCACTGCTCTTGCAGTCTGTAGTGAAACTTTATGTTCAGCAGATTTCCCGCCATATAATAAACCTAATTTAATCTTCATAAGCGTCCCCCTCGTGCTTTTTCCCTTATTCATTGTAACATTAACAACCATCATATAAATATTAATTTTATATTGCAATTCCTGTTGTAAACAGCCTATTTTTTTATCAGTGTATGTAAAGGCGCCCTCTTTGGGCATAGTTATTCGAAATAAAGATATGAACTATTTTTTATTAACCTTCTTGTCCCCTTTTCCATTCTTACCATTACTCCCAGTGGTATTCCCATTCCATTCATATAATCCACCTTTTAAATGGCCTAATGTTTGTACTTTCTTCTTTCTTAATGCATTTGCTGCAAATTTGCTTCGGATTCCCGTTTGGCAGTAAAGAATAATTTCCTTATCAGGAATCACCGTTTTTTTCTTTTTTAACTGTGATAAAGGAATATTAATGGCGCCTGGTATATGGTCTGCTTTGTATTCATACGGTTGTCTTACATCAATCAGAACAACACTTTGTGGTTTTTTTAACTTTTCACGAATCTCTTCTTCAGTTAAATGAGCAAGACCCTTCACCGGCTTAAATCGATCATAAATAAGATAAATTAAGATGGCTAGTAATACGACATTTATAAAAATCTGCATGAAATC
The DNA here is from genome assembly GCA_041640535.1 of Bacillaceae bacterium. Classification (GTDB taxonomy): domain Bacteria; phylum Bacillota; class Bacilli; order Bacillales; family Bacillaceae_L; genus Litchfieldia. The sequence goes on along the minus strand of JBEQAC010000131.1, from coordinate 5,203 downwards.
CTCCTGGATTTTTGAGAAATAATTTATTTCCCGTAGAATAGTTAGACTATTTAGAAAAGAGAAAAAACTGCACCTTTACATCTTCAAACCACTCTCTATTTTATAGTAAATCAAACTAATTGGGTACTAAGGTTTATTTAAAATCAAATGCTCGTAACTTACAGTTTTCTATTATAAAATAAAAGAAAAATGGAGTTTCCTTTAAAAATGGCTAAAAAAAGAACACTAATCGAAAAAGGTGCAGGCTTCTTCCTGCTTATTTATTTATTAATATTAATTTATTGGATGTTTTTCGGATTTTCACGCACCCAAACCGCACCACTCTCTTACAACATCGTTCCATTTGATACGATTAAAAATTATTTTACCTACTTTCATCATTATCCCTTTAGAATATGGGTTATTAATATCATAGGAAATATCGCTGTTTTTATCCCGTTTGGAATTCTGATCCCACTATGGAATAAACGTTACGTAAATCCTATTTTATTTCTCTTTATGTTTGTGTTAGGAATTACAATTCTCGAATTATTACAGATTAGCTTCAGACGGGGGAGCTTTGATGTGGATGATATTATCTTGAACACGATTGGTGCATTTATTGGATTTATTTTTATTAAACTTTCCAACCATAAAAGAGCGAACCCTCACGGACCCAGATGAGGGAGTCAGTTTGATAAATAGGCGGAAAAATTTCCCTTAATTAGGAAATAGTACTGAAAATAGCCTAAATAGGCGGAAAGATTCCGACTATTTACTCATAAAACGTGAAAATGGGTAATTTTGCTTTGCTTAATCGGAATATCTCCGCTTATATACCCAGAACCGAGCTCTATTCTGCAGTCTAACAGGAATATCTCCGCTTATTTTTAAATTTTTTGCAAGATAAATTGTATATCAAATTGTGGTGGTACAACAACCATTGTACCCCTACAATTTAGGGTGCATTTCCCTATACAAAATTTTATGTTATTTCCACCCAAATGGCTTTACACCAATAAAAAATGAGTGACAATTTCATATGCAAATTGTCACTCATTTTGACTTACATTTTTAATGTTTGTGATAGGAAACGGAACCCGCTATCAAATCTCGGCTCTTTTCCTTATAAAATTTGGGACAAAAACGCCTTTGTTCTTTCATGCTTAGGATGATCAAACAGCTCTTCAGGTGTACCAACTTCAACGATTTCACCGTGATCAAACAAAATAATTCGATCTGCCACTTGTCTTGCGAAGCCCATTTCGTGTGTAACTACCAGCATGGTCATTCCCGATTCAGCTAAGGTTTTCATCACATCCAATACTTCCTTTACCATCTCTGGATCTAACGCTGATGTCGGTTCGTCAAATAGCATGATTTTCGGCTGCATTGCAAGTGCTCTCGCAATCGCAACACGCTGTTGCTGACCACCCGAAAGTTGCCCAGGATATTTATTTGCTTGCTCAGGAATCCCTACTCTCTCCAATAATTCTTTTGCAATTTGCTCTGCTTTGTTCTTTTTCCATTTCCTTACCCATATAGGTGCTAAAGAAATATTTTTCAAAATAGTCATATGAGGAAAAAGGTTAAAGGACTGAAATACCATTCCAGTTTCTTTACGAATTTCCTCTATGTTCTTAATATCATTCGTAAGGTCAATTCCATCAATTGTAATGGAACCTTGTTGGAATTCCTCAAGGGCATTCAAGGTACGGATAAACGTTGATTTACCAGATCCTGATGGACCTAAGATTACCACTACTTCCCCCTGTTTCACTGTCACATCTACATTTTTTAACACATGATGATCACCAAACCATTTATTAAGACCTTTCACTGTAACGATATCTCCTCTTTCTTCAAGAGGTGTCGTTAACTTTTCAACAGCAAATAAACTATACATAGATTCTCTCTCCTCCCCTTAGCGTTTTCCTAATCCTAATGATACTTCAAGACGCTTGCTCACATGTGACATCAAATAACAGAAGATAAAGTAGATTAACGCTATAAACAATAACACTTCCATTTGCTTTCCAAGGAATTCAGGATTCGCAATTAATTTCTTGCCCATTCCCAGTAAATCTGTTAAACCTACAATAGCTACTAATGATGTATCCTTGAAGATTGAGATAAATTGACCAACCATTGCTGGTATAACAGCTCTTAATGCCTGAGGAAGAATGATGAATCCCATCATTTTCGGTTGACTTAACCCTAAGGCTTGAGCTGCTTCAAATTGGCCACGGGGCAGCGATTGCAATCCACCACGGATATTTTCAGCTAAATACGCGGCACTAAATAACGTGAACCCTGTCATAGCTCTCATCACATTGTTAATTTCAATTCCGTTTCCTAAGAATAGCGGTAGCATGAGTTGCCCAATAAATAAAACTGTAATTAACGGTATTCCACGAATAAACTCGATATAGATAATACAAAACCACTTTACAACCGGAAGCTTACTTCTTCTTCCTAATGCAAGTAACACCCCGATTGGAAATGAGCAAACAATTGATACACTCGCAATTAATAATGTTAATAAAAACCCTCCCCATAACCCTGGCCTTATAGCAGGTATAAACCCAAAGCCATTTAACATCGTAATGACGAATGGTACAAATAAAAGCCATAGAGTAAGGACTCCTATTTTTACCTTTGGAATTTTTTGCCCAACAAAGTAGGTTCCTAACAATAAAGCAATATTCATCCCAAGTAATAATCTCGTATTAAGGGTAATGAATGGTACGAAAGTCATAATTAGTATAAGAACACCAATGGTCATCGCTACACGGCCAATTGACCCTTTCCAAATCCCCCATGATGCCCCTAAAAGAGTGGATAGTAATGCGAGACCTACCCATATTCTCCACAGCTCTTCCACTGGATATTGTCCCACCATAAGTAATCTGAAGTTTACCGAGATGACAGCCCAATCTGCACTCAGTACAAATCCAGTCATCTTGTATATGAGCGTTCCGATCAAAACTGAGGCAACAATGGTTAAAATTGAGTTGAACCAATTACTAAATAAGTTTGTTTTGACCCAACCAGCAGCTCCAAGAGATGAGCTAGGCGGTTTCATTGCAACAGTTTCATAGTTTTTTCTGACCTCCATCTGTTCCAATCCCACTCACCTACCTTTCTACCAATTGGAATTTTTTATTAAAGAGGTTCATAAATAGAGAGGTTAATAAGCTGAATGTTAAGTAAACTAAAACCATAATAAACACCGCTTCTACTGCACGCCCAGTTTGGTTCATAATTGTTCCGCCAATACTTACGATATCTTGATAACCTACAGCAACAGCTAAACTCGAATTTTTGATCAAATTCAAATACTGACTTGTTAATGGAGGAATAATGATACGAATGGCCTGAGGGAATATGACTAATCTTAAGGCTGCCCCATTTTTTAATCCTAATGCCTTTGCTGCTTCAACCTGCCCCTTTGGGACTCCCATGATCCCTGCACGGACAATTTCCGCTATAAAGGTTGAAGTGTAAATAACAAGAGCTACTAAAATAGCTGCAAATGTTTCTGAAATTGTAAAGCCACCAACATAACTTCTACCTTGTACGATAGGACTAGTTACATTCACAGGACCTTTACCCGTAATCATAAAAGCCAATAATAAGATTACAAGAATACTAACTATAGATGAAATAAACGGATATTTTCTCGACCCGGTTTCAATTTCCTTTTTCATTAAAAACTTATATAGAAATACTGCAACCACAACACCAATTAAGGTAAGTATCCCCCATAAAAATGAACTTGCATGTGTTTCATACCAGGGGATAGCTGTTCCACGGTTAGAGAAATAGATCGGACCAACTTTAATTGCTTGTTCAATTCTTGGCAATGTAAGGAAAACTGCAAAATACCATATGAAGATTTGCACAAGTAAAGGTGTATTCCGAAACACTTCAATATACACTGTGGCTAGCTTACTCATAAGCCAGTTATTCGATAATCTTGCAATTCCAATAAAAACCCCTATGATACTTGTTAAAATGACTCCACAAAATGCGACTCTTAACGTGTTTAATAAACCTACTAGAAAAGCTCTACCGTACGTATCTGTAGGCGCATATTCAATTAAAGATTCGGAGATTGAAAAAGACGCAGTGTTTTTTAAGAAGTTAAAGCCCAACTTCATCCCCATCTGATTTAATCCCGATATTGCATTGGTAATGAAGTAGTAACCAGCAATAAATACAGCTACAGCAAACAGAAGTTGAAGTAGAATCGGAATGATTTTTTTATCTCGCCAAAAAGGAGTAGTAACAGTTGAGGTATTTTTGGCCATTGCACTGTCCACCTTTCAAGGAAAAATAGGCCTGCCATAGAGGTAACTCAAACAGCAGGCCATTGTAAACTGTTTACAATCTTGTTATTAACGGAATGGAGGAGAGTAAAGAATTCCACCCTCTGTATAAAGAGCATTTAATCCACGGTCCAATTTAAATACAGAGTCAGCACCTAGATGACGATCAAAAATTTCGCCGTAGTTCCCTACTTGCTTAATCACTTGATACGCAAAATCATTAGATAAACCTAATTGCTCTCCAAGATTTCCTTCTGTTCCTAAAAGACGTTTAATTTCTGGGTTTTCATTAGTTAAGAACTCATCTACATTTGCAGATGTAATACCAAACTCCTCAGCTTGAATGGTAGCAAAGACAATCCATGTTACCGCATCATATAATTTGTCATCTCCACCTTTTACAGATGGCCCTAATGGTTCTTTTGATAGATTTTCAGTTAAAATTTTGTGTGCAGAAGGATCTGCCATTATCGATTGACGAGAAACTAATCCTGATTTATCTGTTGTCCACGCATCGATACTTCCCGCCTCATATGCAGCTACGACCGCATCTGCATTGTCGAAAACGACGGCTTCGTAGTTGATACCGGCTGCCCTCATTTGGTCAGCGAGGTTAAGCTCTGTTGTTGTACCAGTTTCAACACCGATCCGAGCACCCTCTAAATCTTTAAGACTATCTATTCCACTATCAACCGGAACCATAATTCCCTGTCCATCATAGAACGTTACGGGTGCAAAATTTAATCCTACTTCTGTATCACGGTTCGTGGTCCAAGTGGTGTTACGAATTAACACATCTACCTCACCAGTTTGAACAGCTGTAAAGCGCTCTTGAGCTGATAAAGGGCGAAATTCAATTGCTTCAGCATCACCTAAAATTCCAGCTGCCACAG
>JBEQAC010000130.1:0-9257 GCA_041640535.1 Bacillaceae bacterium | reverse complement strand
TTCCTAGATAACTTAGCAGGTGGTGGAGTGTTGTGCAAAGATACTTTATAGAGGATTTTGACCAAGAGAATGCCTTGATTACTGGAGACGATCTACATCACATTGTTCGAGTGATGAGAATGGAGATTGGAGACAAACTAATTTGCTGTGATCGTCTTGGTAAACAAGCGATGGCTCAAATAACTGAAATTACCAATGATTCTGTTTTACTAACTGTTGTAGAATGGATTGAGAATGATAGTGAATTACCGATCTACGTTTCAATAGCAAGTGGGTTGCCTAAAGGGGATAAACTCGAATATGTTATACAAAAAGGGACAGAGCTGGGTGCAAACGAGTTTGTCCCTTTTATTGCTGCTCGTTCGATTGTCAAATGGGATGAGAAAAAGGGAGCAAAAAAAGTAGAGCGTTGGGGTAAAATTGCGAAAGAAGCGGCAGAACAATCTCATCGCGCAAAGCTTCCTGATGTATATAAGCCTCATAGCTTGAGTGAGCTAATAGAAAGAAGTAAAAATTATTCCTATAAAGTGATTGCTTACGAGGAAGAAGCAAGACGTGGCGAGAAATCGGTTCTGGCTAGAATATTAGGTGAAATGAGTAAAGGCGAGTCGCTTTTGGTCGTCATTGGTCCAGAAGGTGGATTGACAGAAAAAGAAGTAGACAAGCTTCAAAGTCAAGGATTTGTTACGTGTAGTTTTGGTCCTAGAATATTGCGAACGGAGACTGCGCCGTTGTATGTGCTGTCTGCTGTTTCTTATCATTTTGAATTAGCGAGGTGAAAGTTATGCCTGTAGTAGCGTTTCATACATTAGGATGTAAAGTAAATCATTATGAAACAGAAGCCATTTGGCAGCTTTTTAAAGAACAAGGTTATGAGCGTACAGAGTTTGAAAGCACTGCTGACGTTTATGTCATAAATACATGTACGGTTACAAATACCGGTGATAAAAAGAGTAGACAGGTAATCCGCCGTGCGATCCGTAAAAATCCGGACGCGGTTATTTGTGTAACAGGCTGTTATGCTCAAACATCACCTGCAGAAATAATGGCAATCCCAGGTGTTGATATTGTAGTAGGTACTCAAGATCGTACGAAGATGCTAGAGTATATTGAACAGTACAAGGTTGAGCGTCAGCCAATTAATGCAGTTGGTAACATCATGAAGGCTCGTCTATATGAAGAGCTTGATGTACCTTCGTTTACGGATAGAACGCGTGCATCACTTAAAATCCAAGAAGGCTGTAACAATTTTTGTACGTTCTGTATCATTCCATGGGCTCGTGGTTTAATGCGTTCAAGAGACCCGAAAGAAGTCATTAAGCAAGCTCAAGCACTTGTAGATGCAGGATATAAAGAAATTGTTTTAACGGGTATCCATACTGGTGGATATGGTGAAGACATGAAAGATTATAATCTTGCAGCTCTTTTAAGAGATCTTGATGCACATGTAGTTGGCTTAAAACGAATTCGTATTTCTTCTATTGAAGCAAGCCAGATTACAGACGAAGTGATTGACGTTTTAAATCATTCCGACAAGGTCGTACGTCACCTTCACATTCCACTTCAATCAGGATCTGATACGGTATTAAAACGTATGCGTAGAAAATATACGATGGAATTTTTCGGTGAACGTCTAGACAGACTGCGTGAAGCATTACCAGGTTTAGCTGTTACATCAGATGTTATTGTTGGTTTCCCAGGAGAGACAGAGGAAGAATTTATGGAAACCTATAATTTCATTCAAAAGCATCGCTTCTCAGAACTACATGTATTCCCATACTCTAAGCGTACAGGAACACCTGCTGCGCGTATGGAGGATCAAGTAGATGAAGAAGTGAAAAATGAGCGTGTTCACCGACTAATTGCACTTTCTGATCAATTAGCAAAAGAATATGCTTCACAATTTGAAGAGGAAGTTTTAGAAGTAATTCCTGAGGAAGTATTCAAAGACGAAAATGGAAACCCAACAGACTTGTATATCGGATATACAGATAATTATCTAAAAGTTAAGTTTCCAGCAACAGAAGATATGATTGGGAAAATTGTAAAAGTAAAAATTACAAAAGCAGGCTATCCATATAATGAAGGTCAATTTGTTCGTGTTGTAGAAGACCGAATTGAGCATGTGGGATCTGAAATTGTAAAAATCAGTTCTTAATGTTAGGGAATGACTATTTAAGTCATTCTCTTTTTTTAGGCTGTTTTCTAAAAGATTGTTGGTTTAAAACGAATTAGATGGGGCAGGGTTGATTGGAACGGAAGGTGTGTGACTCCTGCGGGATCTGCAGGAAGGATGAGACCCCGCAGGTACGAGGAGGCTCATCACCTGCCCCGCGGAAAGCACACACCTGGAGTGTAAATCAACATACCTTAGTTCAATAGCAACAGAGTTTATGAAAACAGCTTTTTTTATTAAAACTGTGAAAATGTATACACTATATGGTGGAACGTTTAAAACAATGGTATGATGTTAGAGGTACGGACAACTGATGAAAAGGAGAAATCATTACATATGAATATTGCAAAAATGATTGATCATACTGCACTTAAAGCAGATACTACAAAAGAACAAGTCATTACCCTATGTGAGGAGGCAAAGGAGTATAACTTTGCATCCGTTTGTGTGAATCCTACTTGGGTTGAAACAGCAGCTAGCCTTTTAAAAGGTACAGAGGTAAAGGTATGTACAGTGATTGGATTTCCATTAGGAGCAAATACGCCAGAGTCAAAAGCCTTCGAAACCAAGGATGCCATTGAAAAGGGTGCCGAGGAAGTAGATATGGTCATCAATATTGGGGCCCTTAAGGATAAAAATGATGAATTAGTTGAAAGAGATATCCGTTCAGTTGTTGATGCTGCAAAAGGAAAAGCGTTGACTAAAGTAATTATTGAAACAAGTCTCCTTACAGATGAAGAAAAGGTCCGGGCGTGTGAGATTTCTGTAAAAGCTGGGGCTGATTTTGTTAAAACATCAACTGGCTTCTCAACTGGTGGTGCAACGGTCGAGGACATTAAATTAATGAGACAAACAGTTGGACCGGATATTGGAGTAAAAGCTTCGGGTGGTGTTCGTGATACGAAAGGAGCCCAGGAGATGGTCGAGGCAGGAGCAACAAGAATAGGAGCAAGTGCGGGTGTTGCGATTGTCAATGGACTAACTGGAACATCTGATTATTGATAAAAATAGAGGGGAATTCCCTCTATTTTTATTTTTACACTCTTTTTGGATGTAACCGTAAAATAAAGGCTGCAATCAAACCTGAAAAAGGAAGAGCAATAACGGATGTTAAGACGTTGAAAATTAAACTTACATGGGCAAGTTGAATATCAGGAACCGATGTTAGCATCGTTGCAACTGAGCCTAAACTACTGATAAAAGGAAAGAACAAGGCAACACCAATAATGTTAATCCAAATGTGGGCATACGCAGCAAGCTTCGCTTCATGTGTGGAACCGATACTAGCAAGGTAAGCAGTAATACAAGTTCCGATATTGGCACCAAGAATGATAGCAATCCCTGCATGTAAGGAAAGTAAATGTTCATTCATAAACCCCATAATGATTCCAGTTGTAGCTGTACTGGACTGGATAATGGCTGTTATGACGGTTCCTAATCCAATCCCAACTAAACCACTACTATTTGTATATTGAAAAAATGAGGATACAGCTGGATAAAGAGATAATGGATGAGCAAGCTGTTCAAATCCATTCATAGCGACAAAGAGACAACCTAAGCCAAATAATAACGCTCCTAAACTATAGACTTGCCTCTGATTAATAAATAAACACAAAAATCCTATAAAAAGAAAAGGTAGAATGGCTTCTGAGATATCAAACGTAATTAATTCAGTTGTAAATGTCGTACCGATATTTGTACCTAGAATAACGCCAATTGATTGTTTAAATGTTAAATATCCTGTTGCAATAAGGCCAACGATCAGAACCATTACGGCTGAGCTACTTTGAATGATAGCGGTAATAACCGTTCCTGTAATTAAGCCTTTAACTGGATTATCTGTAAATAAGATTAACCAAGTTTTTATTTTGTCACGAGATAAATTGTATAATCCTGTTCTCATAACCGTCATTCCAAAGATAAAAATGGCAATATATACTGCGAATAATGAGATAATCCCTAGCATTCAATCACCCCTCATGCGTTCAAACTTTTCTCGTTATCACAATTCTATGGACAAGGGCTAAAATACATGACATGTATTTTTAAATAATCTTATAACCCGTAATAATGAGATAAGGATAAAATTGTATAAAAAAGGTCCAAATTGTTCATTTTTTAAAAAATCATACATAGTTTACGCTTCGTTTATCGCAAATACTGTTGACCAACATATACTGATATATTATAATTGCAAAGTACATGTTTAATTTTATGCTTTAAGCTATGCTTGGCAAGAAAATTGGGAACCTTGGAGTTTTCAAACATGTTTATTACATGACGTTTAGTGGTTGTTTTGGAGGGAGGGAAATAGAATGTCAAAAACGGTCGTTCGTAAAAACGAGTCGCTTGAAGACGCTCTTCGTCGATTTAAACGTACTGTATCTAAATCAGGTACTATACAAGAAGCTAGAAAGCGCGAATTCTATGAAAAGCCTAGCGTAAAGCGCAAGAAGAAGTCTGAGGCAGCGAGAAAGCGTAAATTCTAATAAGAGGGTGTAGTTTTATGAGTCTTCTCGAGCGTTTAAACAATGATATGAAACAAGCGATGAAGAATAAAGAAAAAGACAAACTATCTGTGATTCGGATGGTCAAAGCTTCACTTCAAAATGAAGGTATTAAGCTTGGACAATTATCTGAGGATCAAGAGTTAACTGTCCTAACTCGTGAATTAAAACAACGTAAAGATTCCCTCCAAGAATTTAATAGCGCCGGTCGCGAAGACCTTGTTAATAAAATTCAATCAGAAATTGAAATTTTAGAAGTGTACATGCCTGAACAGCTTAGTGAAGAAGAACTAATTCAAATTGTGAATGAAACAATTGAAGAAGTGCATGCTTCATCGAAAGCAGATATGGGTAAAGTAATGGGAGCCATTATGCCCAAAGTAAAAGGTAAAGCTGATGGCACATTAGTAAATAAAATTGTACAGCAACAACTGTCATAAAAAACACCTTACACTGTAAGGTGTTTTTTTTTTTAGAAATCAAAATTTTTTTTGTGAAAAATGAAACCAATTAAAAAACTAAATCGTATTACATTACATAAACGGAAAATAATATACTTAAATAGATACAGAAGGGGGGAAGGAATGATGGTAAACAAAACGGATAACTTGAAACACAAGCGCAGCATGCTGCCATTTTATTTGTTTTTGATGTTTTTCGCATTAGTTCTTGCGTTTGTACCACAAAAAGGATTTACCAATGGTGAAACCGTCTATTTTATTCCAGTTGAAGGACCAGTAGAAGCTGGATTATTGAAATTTATCGAACGTTCTCTAGATGAAGCAGAAAAAAATAATGCGACTATGATTGTTTTAGAAATCCATACACCGGGTGGAGCAGTAGATGCAGCGACAAATATAGGCAAACGAATTAGGGATTCAGAAATACCGATTGTAGCATATATCCACACAGATGCTCTTTCAGCTGGAGCTTATATTGCTTTAAATGCGGATGCGATTTATATGGCTTCAAATGGCCGAATGGGTGCAGCTACTGTTATTACAGGTGATGGAAATGCAGCTGATGATAAAGCAACTTCAGCATGGTTAGCTGCGATGAGAACCGCGGCGGAGCATAATGACCGAGATGTCAAATATGCTTTAGGAATGGCGGATAAGGATGTTGATTTACCTGAAGTGGATGCCGAAAAAGGAAAGCTATTAACGTTAACCGCAGAACAAGCAATTGAAGTAGGGTATGCAGAAGGAATAGCTGATAGCAAACGTCAACTACTAGAAAGTCTTGGATATACAAATGCATCTGTTGTTAATATGGAAGTAAGCTTTGCAGAAAAGCTTGCACGCTTTATTACACATCCTATCGTCGTACCAATTCTTTTATCCATTGGTAGCTTAGGTCTTGTATTAGAACTATACTCACCTGGGTTTGGCATTCCAGGGATTATGGGTGCATCTGCTCTTTTACTGTTTTTCTTTGGGCATCTCGTTGCTGGACTCGCAGGTTTGGAATCAATCATCCTATTTATTATAGGGATTGTCTTGATATTACTTGAATTTTTCGTGCCAGGAGGAATTCTAGGGCTAATTGGATTTGGTGCAATTATTACTAGTTTATTTTTAGCAACAGATAATATTGCCCATATGGCTGTCTCATTATTAATTGCAATTGGTATAACACTCTTAGTTTCCATCATTCTATTTAAAGTGTTTGGGAAAAAAATGAGACTATTAAAGAAAATCATTCTGAGTGACTCAACAAGTACTGAGAGTGGATATATTTCCAATATCAGCCGAGTTGACTTAATTGGAATTGAAGGGTTTGCGTTAACTACGTTACGTCCATCAGGTACTGCATTAATTAATAACGAACGAATTGATGTAGTAACTGAAGGGGGCTACATTGAAAAAAACAAAAAGGTTGTCGTTGTTAAAACAGACGGAACCCGTGTTGTAGTCCGAGAAGTAATTGAATAAATACAATTTTAGGAGGAACTTAAACCATGTTAGATCCAGGATCTTTATTAGTCCTTTTAGCAGTAGGACTAGGTATAATTCTATTAGCAGTATTCTTTACATTTGTTCCAGTCATGCTGTGGATTTCCGCATTAGCCGCTGGAGTGAGAGTAAGCATCTTTACATTAATCGGGATGAGGTTACGTCGAGTTATTCCAAATCGCGTTGTTAATCCGCTTATTAAAGCTGTAAAAGCAGGGTTAAATATCACTACGAATCAGTTAGAAAGTCACTATCTTGCAGGTGGTAATGTTGACAGAGTTGTAAATGCATTAATTGCTGCACAACGTGCCAATATTGAATTGACATTTGAAAGAGCTGCTGCCATTGACCTTGCTGGTCGTGATGTATTGGAAGCTGTACAAATGAGTGTAAATCCTAAGGTTATTGAAACTCCGTTTATTGCAGGGGTTGCGATGGATGGAATAGAAGTGAAAGCGAAAGCTCGTATTACTGTACGTGCAAATATCGATCGTCTTGTCGGTGGTGCCGGTGAGGAAACCATTATCGCGCGTGTTGGTGAAGGAATTGTAAGTACAATTGGTTCACAAGTTGACCATAAAAAAGTATTAGAAAATCCAGATATGATCTCTCAAACAGTTTTAGCCAAAGGGTTAGATGCAGGTACTGCTTTTGAAATCCTCTCGATCGATATTGCGGACATTGATATCGGTAAAAATATCGGTGCCGTTTTACAAACAGACCAAGCTGAAGCCGATAAGAAAATTGCTCAAGCAAAAGCGGAAGAGCGTCGTGCGATGGCCGTTGCACAAGAACAAGAAATGCGTGCTCGTGTAGAAGAAATGAGAGCGAAGGTTGTGGAAGCAGAAGCGGAAGTACCATTAGCAATGGCACAGGCATTAAAAACTGGAAAAATTGGAGTTATGGATTATTTAAATATCCAAAATATTTCTGCCGATACAGATATGAGAGATTCAATCGGTAAACTATCCGATGAGTCAGAGGATAATAAATAATTGGTAAAAGGGATCTATCCCTTTCATTAAACCTCAACCTTGAAAGGAGGTTTATGTAAGAATGGAAATTTTGGACGATTTGATTAGTTTTATATTAGGAAATTTGTTTTTCGTCGTCATTATTATCGGTGTTATTTTCAACTTCTTTAAAAGAATTGCTGGTGCAGGACAACAAGAGAGGCAGCAAGAACGTCGAACAAATCCTCAGCAAGGTGAAAAGAGAACTCAATTAAAAGACATCTTTGAACAATTTGAAGAAGCTTTTAGAGAAGAACAACAACAGCCAAAGCCTAAGCAAGAGGTACCAATCAATCCTCAGCGAGAGCTACAGGAAAAGTATGAGCGTATTAAGGAAAGAAATGATCGACCTACTACACAAAGGCAATCTGTAAACATCCAGAGTCCTTCGGTGAAAAAAGAAACGTCTAATAAACATGCTTTAGCTATGTCAAAGCATCACGCTGTTCAAGGGGTAATATGGGCTGAAATTTTGGGTCCTCCTAGGGCGAAAAGATCACTTCAAAGCAGCCGTATAAATGGTGGGAAATAAATAGACGATAGACAATCAAAGAATCGAGATAATTGAATAATCATTGTTCTATGAACCCTCTTTTTCTCATAAATATGAGTTGAAAGGGGGTTCTTTTTTATGGCCAAAAAATGGAGACATTACATGAAAAGTTGGATTACGACGAAGATGGAACTACCCGCAGATGTGATGATGGATCTTCCCAGAATCACGATGATTGGTCAAATACATATTTATATAGAAAATCACCGTGGACTATTAACATTTACTGATAAAGAGTTACGACTGTTATTAAAACAAGGACAACTTCTAATAAAAGGTGAAGCGTTTGTCATTAAAACAATCCTGCCTGAAGAAATTTTACTCGAAGGTAAGATTGATCAAGTCATTTATATAGACAAATAGTTTTAGGAGGATATAGATGAAAAACCAATGGATTAATTTTTTTTCAGGGAGTGTACAAGTAAAGGTCACCGGTAAAGGGATCGAACGATTCCTCAATGAATGTGTTCGACATCATATTGATATATGGAATGTTAGAAAGCTCGGTACACAATCCGTTACCTTTTATATCCATTTAAAGGATATTCGCAAAATAAGGCCGATTATTAGAAAAAGTGATTGTAAGATGACGTTTATTGGAAAGAAAGGGTTACCGTTTATCATTCGAAAGACGTTGTTAAACAGTGGATTTCTACTTGGTGCAATTTTATTTTTCACCTTGATTATTCTTCTCTCAAACATGGTTTGGGGGATTGAAATAAAAGGGGCCAAGCCCGAGACAGAACATCTCCTAATAAAAGAATTAAAGGCAATGGGAATTGAAAAGGGGAAAATGCAATTTACACTTGATAATGTGGAAGATATTCAACGTCATTTAACGGATAAAATTGAACAAATTACATGGGTTGGTGTGGAATTAAGAGGGACGACCTTTCATTTTCAAGTGGTTGAAAAGAATGCTCCAGAACCACCTGAATATGCAAGTCCAAGAAATATCGTTGCCAGAAAGAAAGCGGTCATTACTGATATCTTTGTAGAAGAAGGGCAACCACTTGTACAGGTAAATGACTTTGTTCAAAAAGGTGAAATACT
>JBEQAC010000129.1:0-9348 GCA_041640535.1 Bacillaceae bacterium | reverse complement strand
CATTAAAATAATACATAAGATTACCCCTTTTCCTTAGAATTTTTTTAGAGGAAAATCGTTTAAGTACATGATGCAAAAAAGAGTAATTATGTCTTCCCTCACTATAAGTATAATTAATAGGATCTAGTAAAATATGTAATAAATTCGATAAATTTATGAAGAAAATAGAAGATTACCTCATGATAAAATAAGAGGGAAAACACTGTAAAAAAAAGATCCAACATCGTACTATTATCATCATCCTTTCCCCCTTGCTTAAATTATTGTATAGGTTTAAACAAAAAGCATTGTCAATCTTAGTCACTATGATATTTCCTCCTTCTCTTGTAATTTCACATAATGTTAACGAATTGAGAGGTAGTCCAATCGATATATTAAAAGTGTAATTTTTTGATTGCTAAAAAAATTTGAAAATCAACTCGCCTAGGGTCACTATATAATTTTTTTTTGGCTGATTTCTAAAAGATTGTTGTTTTAAGACGAATTTGATGGAGCTTGTTGATTGGTGGAACGGAAAGCACACACCTGGAGTGCAAATCAATATACCTTAGTTAAATAGCAACAAACTTTACGAAAAGAGCCTGTAATTTAAATAATATAGTTTGGATTTGATAAATAGTCCGAAGATTATTTATTTATCATAAAGTGGAAGGTGGATGGTAATTATGAAAAGGAAACAATGTATCGCCATGTTGTTAGCAGGAGGAAGGGGAACTAGGTTAGAAGAATTAACAGAACATATTGCAAAACCAGCAGTACCTTTTGGAGGGAAATACAGAATCATTGATTTCACCTTAAGTAATATTCGGAATTCTGCAATTGATACGGTCGGTGTCTTAACACAATATCAACCACACCTTTTACAAAATCATATTGGTAGAGGGGATGCATGGGAGTTACAAAAAAAAGAGGGAGGGTTGAACATCCTTCCTCCATATCAATCGAAAGATACAGAACGTTGGTATCAAGGCACAGCACATGCTATCTTTCAAAATATGGACTTTATACAACAATATAATCCTTCGCATGTCCTAATCATTTCCGGGGACCATATCTATAAAATGGATTACAATGAAATGCTCTCTGAACATATAAAAAATCAAGCTGATGTTACAATATCTGTAATGGAAGTTCCATGGAATGAAGCAAGTAGATTTGGAATATTGGATATCCATAAAGAAACAAACCAAATTATCTCTTTTCAAGAAAAACCAGCATTTCCAACATCGAATCTTGCTTCAATGGGTATTTATATTTTTAAGTGGGAAGTGTTAAAGCGATATTTAGAACAAGAGGAGAACAACCCATATTCCTCAAAGGATTTTGGTAAAGATATCATACCATCCATCCTATATGACAAACGTCGTCTATACGCCTTTAAATTTAAGGGATATTGGAAGGATGTAGGGACGATAGAAAGTTATTGGGAAGCGAATATGGATTTATTAAATAGAGATACAAATATATTTTTAACGAACAAAGACTGGGAAATATACACAGTGGAACAATCATTTCCTCCGACATTTACAGATACAGATGCATTAATAAAACAGTCTCTAATTAGTGGAGGGAATGAGATCATTGGTGAAGTTCATCATTCAGTGTTATTTAATGGTGTGAAAATTGGAAAGGGATCCGTTATTAAAAATTCGGTTATTTTGCCTAATACGGTAATAGGTGAGAACGCTTTTATTGAAAATGTAATTGTCGCAGAAAACATAAACATTCCTAACAATTACATAATGAATTCATCACCTTTAAAAAGGGTTTCTCTTTTAGGAAAAAACATCAATCAAAATATTGTCTATAATTGAGGTACAACAAAAGTAAAGGAGCGGAATTAGCCGCTCCTACTCCTAGATCTTATTAAAACCGTCCACCTGACATATTTTGCTGTGCTAATCTTACTAAACGTTTTGTGATTTCTCCACCAACAGAACCATTTGCTCTTGAAGTGGTATCAGCACCTAAAGTTACACCAAATTCTTGAGCAATTTCGACTTTCATTGAATCAATTGCTGATTGAGCTGAATTAACAAGAAGTTGATTGTTGTTATTATTTCTTGCCATTTCTAACATCTCCTTTAAATAGAATTTTTTGGTGTTGCTATTCCTATTGTTTTTTTTAGATTAAATAATATGTAATGTAATTTTTACCAATTAGTTAATGTGTAAAAAAACCTGTCTTTCGATTTACAATGAAAGACAGGTTTTTGGGTATTTTAACGGGCATTTGGGAATACTCGTCCTACCGTTTCCATAAATTCCTCAAATAGTCCTTGAACAGGTCGACCGCCTTGTAGCTTATCACCATAATCAGTCATACGATCTACAAAATCCGGATTACTTGAAACAAACACATTTTCTATATTAGGATCTGTTGATTTTACCTGATCAGAGATTTTATTTTCAACTTCTCTTCTAAGTTCCCCTTTAGGCTGGTCATCTAAGACAACAGCAACATAAGCATTTCTATTTGCGACAATGACGTTTGCTCGTCTAACTTCATCTAGGTCTTTAATTTTGTTCTGAGCTTCATCTGCCACTTGCATTCGGGTTTGGTTATTATTATCGTTATTTCTAACATTTTGAACACCAAAATTTTGGTTATTATCCCTTCCTTGATTGTTCACACCACACCCAGCAATGATGCAAATTACAAAGAATAAAATCATGAATTGCTTCATTCTTTTCATGATCATTTCCCTCCTTGATATATTAAAATTTACTTTTAAGTTTTCCATTATTATCTTTTTTATTCATATAGTCTTGGAATTAAAAGCATAGTAGAAAAGTATCAAAAATATTAAATAAGTTCCAATTTATAGAAAATTTTAATAAAATGAGAGAGAAGGAAGATAAGTCGATCAGGAGGTTACATAATGATTCAGCCAATTAGTATTGTTGAAGGAATGATCCAGCCGAAACAACAATTCAATAAAATCTATCATTCTGAAATTGCTACTGGTTTTGGGTGGAGATTAGCTTTATTAATTTTTGCTAGTGGTATTATGAACGCTTTATTTATGTATATGGGGATGGGCTCAGAGGAATTAATGAGTCAAATGGACCAAGTGATAGCAAGCAAACTAGAATGGGCTAAAATCGTTTGGTCCATTGGTGCAATATTCGGAGGGTTTCTATATCCAATCTTTCTCATGTTATTTTTTTCAGGTTTATTTTGGTTTTTTTATAAAGAGGTTGGTTTTACATCCTTACTTAATCTTCAGTTATATATTATTCCTATTTTTTTGCTTGAAAATCTTTCTAGGTACATCATTTACCTTTCGTTTGGTATCGATAAAACTTATTCTCCCTTTGGGTTTGGACCTTTGATTCACCAACTAGTCAATCATGACTTTCTCATTTATTTTTTTAGTTCTATTACCTTTTTTAATATTTGGGTAATTATGATTCAATGTATTGCTTTAAAAATTAACACAAATCGAAGTTTTTCAAAGCTAATCTTGATTGTTATAAGTACCCATCTTTTCTTAGGGTTGCTTTCAGCAATTATAGCAACGGTTTTTGAAAAAATACAGATTACCTTATAATCGATTCAACTGTGGGAAAACAGGAGGACTATAAAATGAGAATTTGGGGAACGGCAATCGTAACATCGTGCATCATCGTATTTTTTGTGAATATTTACTTGCTTATTACAAATAAAGAAATAGATAGGACAAAGTTAATAAATCAAGTATCTTTTTCTAAAGAAGCTGACCTCCTAGATACATTATCATCACGTGGTGTTGTCCTTCCTTCAGAAGAATATTCTGTCTTCTATAATCCATCTTTAGGTGAGATAGAAGAAGTACTGGTTCAAAAGGGTGACATGATTACAATAGGTACCCCATTGATAAAGTATCAAGACAAGGAATTAACTCAAAATCTTGAATTATTAATTGCAAGCCAGGAGAAAATTGAACTGCAAATTGATAGATTAGAAGCTGATATAGTAAACTTGGAAAATCAACTAGTTCGTTCAAATGATGAAGAAGATGAAAACATAGAATTGGTTCTTCAGGTTGATAGATTAATTCGTAGTCAAATAAATGATAAGGATTTTAATATAAAGCTATTGAATCTAGAATTAGATAAGATTGAAACAGAGATGAAATTACTCGAAGAAAAGAAAGAACAATTTATCTACACTAGTAAACTCGATGGAGTGATCATGTCGGTTAACAAGTTAGCTCATAGTCCTAATATAGAGGTTCTAAAAATTCAATCCAATGATTCTTTTATTATTCAAGGAAATATTTCAGAATTTGAATTGGATCAAGTGGAGAACGGACAGAAGGCATATATTCATGTAAATTCTCTTCAAGATACTACTTTAGTTGGATCGTTGGCAGATATTACAATGATGCCTGTAAAAAAACCTTCTGTAGATGAAGAAGCTAGCTTTTATCCATATTCGATCACTTTAGAAGAACCATCCGAACTAATCCATCACGGTTTCCATGTCGATGTGGAATTCGTACTGCTTGAAAAAGAAGGAGTTATTACAATTCCTGACCAAGCTGTCGTAAAAGGAAAGGGGAGGGATTATGTGTTTGTTTTATTGAACGGAATCCTGGAAAAGCGTATCATTACAACTGGGACAAAATTAGGTAATGTACAAGAAATTACTGAAGGACTGGAAGTAGGAGATCGAATTGTTTCAAATCCAACAGATGGTTTAAAGGAGGGCATGAAGGTAATCATGCCGATTCAACATAAGGAAGTAAAATTATCAGGGTTATTAAGCTTAACAAAAGACGATATTGTGCGTTTAATGATGAAGGGTATGTTTGCATATTAAAAATAAAGACGAAAAAAAGCCTTTGGTTCATCCCATTCTTATATGGGAAACCAAGGACTTTCATTTTAACCTGACTTTCTCTCGTCGTATGAAGGGTTTGCTTGTATAGAGCGAATTCCTAATAGGTCAAAGAAGTTAGCAATTTCACGTTCAGCACTTTCTTGAGAGTCTGAACCATGGATAACATTTTCTTCTTTCCTACATGCGAAATCTCCTCTTATAGTTCCAGGCATTGCTTCTAGTGGACTTGTTTTTCCTATCATGGTTCGTGAAACCTCAATAATATTTTCTCCTTCCCAAACCATCGCAAACACTGCCCCTGATGTAATAAAATCAACTAACTCACCGAAAAAAGGTTTATCCTTATGCTCCAAATAATGGTATTCAGCTTTTGGTCGGTCAATGGTCATAAGTTCGGCATTTAATAAACGAAATCCCTTTTGTTCGAAACGTTTTATAATATCCCCAATTAATCCTCGCTTTACACCATCAGGCTTAACCATAATAAATGTACGCTGCATTGTCATACATTGTCACCCTTTCAAATTTATTAAATTGAAATATTAAGTAATAACCATTATGACAAGATTCTCCAATTTTAAAACGCATAAGGTAAGATTTATAAAAATAAACCAACCATAGCAGCTGATAGTAGGGATGCTAAAGTAGCTCCTAATAATAATTTAAAACCGAATTCTGAGATAACTTTTGATTGCTTGTCATTTAATGCTTTAACAGATCCAGCAATAATTCCAATACTACTAAAGTTTGCAAAAGATATTAAAAACGTCGATGTAATTCCGATTGTTCTTTCAGATAAATTAGGTATTACTTCTTGTAATTGTAATAAGGCAACAAATTCATTTAACACCAATTTAGTCCCCATAATGGCCCCAGCTTGTACGGATTCTCCCACTGGAATTCCAAGCAAGATTGCAAAGGGTGCAAATATGAAACCTAATAATTCCTGTAAAGAAGTTTGAAAACCGAATGCCTGACCAGCAGCAGAAATTATATAATTGATCATCTCCATTAGCGCAATATATCCAATAAGCATTGAAGCTACAATAACGGCTATTTTTGCTCCATCAAGGATTGAATCGGAAAGAATCTCAAAGAAGTTCCCACGACGCTCAGTTCCTTTAACATGAATATGATCATCCTTTTTATCAACATGATTAGGCATAAGAAGTGTAGCGATAATAAGACCGCTAAACATATTTAGTGGAATAGCTGCAAGCACGTATTGAGGTGGCACCATTGTCATATAAGAACCGATAATAGAAGCAGAGACACTGCTCATGGCACTCGCTGAAACAGTATATAATCTTGCTTTATTTAAATCAGCCAAATGATCTTTTATAGCCAAAAATACCTCACTTTGACCAAAAACCATAGACGCCGATGCGTTAAAGCTCTCTAATTTAGGAAGTTGAGTAATTTTTGAAACCCCTGTTCCAATGATTCGAATAATCCATGGTAAGATTCTTAAATAGTTCAAAATGCCGAGAAGAGCTGAAAAAAAGATGATGATTAATAAAACGTTAAAGAAGAAAACAAAAGGAGCCTCTGTTACACCGCCAAATACAAAAGCTACTCCCTCCAATCCAAATCTAATTAACATATCAAAAATAGAAGAGATAAAGTTGATGATCGATCTTCCAATAGTTGTTTTAAACATAAATAATGTAATTAAAATCTGTATTACAAGCATAATGATAACAGAACGATACTTTATTTGTTTCCGGTTGGAAGAGAGAAGGTAAGGAATAAGGAGTATAATGACAATTGCGAGAATATTTAATAATAAAATCATAAGAATTCCTCCTACAAATGATTAGCTTTTATTACTTTTTCCTAAAAGGGAGGAATTATGAAAAGGGTCGGTGCAATTTGCACCGACCCCTTGATTGATCATAACTATTAAAGCTTAATTAAATTAGATAACGCCTTGAGCAATCATCGCATCTGCTACTTTTACAAAACCAGCAATATTTGCACCAACAACAAGATTTCCTGGTGCACCATATTCTTCAGCAGCTTTCATGCTCTCACGGTAAATATTCGTCATAATTTCATGTAATTTAGTGTCAACTTCTTCAAATGTCCATGAAAGTCTTGCACTATTTTGAGCCATTTCTAACGCAGAAACTGAAACACCACCTGCATTAGCAGCTTTTGCTGGAGCAAATAAGACTTGATTGTGTAAGAAGACTTCAACAGCTTCTAGAGTAGATGGCATGTTTGCACCTTCTCCAACAGCCTTCACACCATTTGAAACTAATAATTTTGCTGAGTCTTCATCAATTTCATTTTGTGTAGCGCATGGTAAAGCGATATCACAAGGATTTGACCAAATACCTGAACATCCCTCAACATAGATTGCCTCTGGGTGTATGTTCACATATTCTTTAATACGCTTGTTTTCAACTTCTTTTAATTGTTTTACTGTATCTAGGTTAATCCCATTTTGGTCATAAATATAGCCGCCTGAGTCACTACAAGCTACCACTTTTGCACCTAGTTGTGTTGCTTTTTCAATGGCATAAATAGAAACATTTCCAGAACCTGAAACAATGACCGTGCTGCCTTTAAAGCTAAGTCCTTTGTCTTTTAACATTTCTTCAACAAAGTAAACTGTACCATAACCAGTTGCTTCTTTACGTGCTAAGCTACCACCATAACCAAGACCTTTACCTGTTAGGACTCCAGCTTCAAATCCACCACGTAATTTTTTGTATTGGCCAAACATGAAACCAATTTCTCTTGCTCCAACACCAATATCACCTGCAGGAACATCAACATCAGGACCAATATATTTGCTTAATTCAGACATAAAGCTTTGTGTAAAACGCATAATTTCTGCGTCAGACTTTCCTTTAGGGTCAAAATCTGAACCACCTTTTCCTCCACCAATCGGTTGACCAGTTAAAGAATTTTTAAAGATCTGTTCAAATCCTAAGAACTTGATAATACTTGCATTTACAGATGGATGAAATCTTAAGCCACCTTTGTATGGACCAATAGCGCTGCTAAATTGTACTCTGAATCCACGATTAACTTTCACATTTCCTTGATCATCCACCCATGGAACTCTAAAGGAAATAATTCTCTCAGGTTCAACGATTCTTTCTAAAATAGCTTGCTTAATGTAGTGAGGGTTTTTAACAAGGACAGGAACTAATGAGTCAAAAACCTCTTTAACTGCCTGAAGGAACTCACTTTCATTTGGATTACGCTTCTTTACGGTCTCATATACATGATTAACATAATCTTTTACGTTTTGTGTATAGGTTTCTTGAATAGTCTCCATTGTTTTCAAATTACTCAGCCTCCAAATTAGTATCTTAAATAGTTTTTTCACTTTTTGCACTTTTATTAGATTTTCTACTAAGCTGTATTTTATAATTAAATAAATAATCTAATCAATATCAAGAATCGATAAAGTTCATGCTTTTTTGAGATGAATGACAATGGAGGAAAATCATGGAAATCAGGCAAATAAAATATTTTATGGAAGTGGCGATGCGTGAGCATGTAACAGAAGCAGCAGATGCGCTTCATGTTGCCCAATCGGCTGTAAGTAGACAGATTTTCCAATTAGAAAGTGAATTAGGAGTTGATTTATTTATAAGAGAGGGACGTAGAGTAAAATTAACTCCTATCGGAAAAATATTTTTAGAACGAATGAAACATGCCATGAATGTAATTGATGATGCAACAAGAGAAGTAGCTGAGTATTTGGATCCGGAAAAGGGAACAATTCGAGTGGCATTTCCAATCAGTTTAGCGGCATATACGCTACCAACAGTAATTTATGCATTTAGAATACGCTATCCAGAAGCGAAATTTAAACTAAAACAAGCACTTTATTATGATTTAATTGATGGTGTGGTAAAGGGGGATTTTAACATGGCATTAATCGGCCCCGTACCGATGGAAGAGAAAAAGATCAAGAGAAAAATATTATTTACTGAAAATATTGTAGCACTTTTGCCTATCCATCATCCGCTTGCGAATAGGACAAGTATAAAGCTAAGGGAGTTAAAAGATGATCCCTTTGTTTTACTCCCAGAGGGCTTCGTCTTTAGGGAAATTGTTGTTAATGCTTGTAATGAACTTGGCTTTCAACCTCACGTTGCCTTTGAAGGGGACGACATAGACGCTTTAAAAGGGTTAGTATCAGCCGGGTTAGGAGTTGCCTTGATGCCAGAAGTAACATTGGTTGATAGCCAACCTCGTTCCACTGTTAAAATTCCGCTAATGGAACCTAATGTGACTCGTACGGTCGGTGTTATTACCCCAATTGAACGTGTGTTATTACCAACAGAAAAACTATTTTATGAATTTTTACAAGAATTTTTTGCAAGGATCAATTACTTTAAAGAATAAATATTATATCGTGATAAAATTCACAAAAAATAAAAAGGATTTTATTGGAAGTGACAGAATTATATATTGATGTAAAAAAGAAAGTGAAAAAGGGAAGAGGGAAGAAAATGAGATGGCTTTTGTACCTACCAATAATATTATTTTTATTT
>JBEQAC010000128.1:0-9385 GCA_041640535.1 Bacillaceae bacterium | reverse complement strand
TAAGCAGAAGTGAACTTCCCCTTATTTTAGAAAAGATTGCTCGTTTAAAACCGGATTCCGCTGGACTCTCCATCAATGATATTGCCGCAATTGGTAATCTATTGGAATATGCCATGGTAACATCAACCGCCATCCAAAATTGGGTAAAGCGTGATGTAAAAGAGTTAATAGGAGCTCCGATGAATGGGAAAAAGTATACCATTGATCAAGCAGCCATTTTGTTTATTGTGGAGGATTTAAAGGTAGTATTAGATTTCGATTCGATTCGCAAAGCATTAACATTAATATTTAATAACCCAACAGATCGTACCGACGATATCATTGATCCTGTCTATTTTTATAAAGGATATGCCGATATTTTTAACAATCTACAAAGTAAAACAACCGTATCTCAACTTGAATTGGAATCTGAAATAGAAAAAGCAGCTCAACATTTTATAGACAAGGAAAACATTGACCATATGCATAAAATGACAGTAAAAAATCTCTTATCACTTTCAGTTTTATCAATTTATTCATCGCTTTATCAATCTCGTGCAAAAAAATACATGAAAAAGACAATACTAAAAACGGAGGAGTAGGAAAGTAGGATTCGTTCTTCTTTTCCTACTCTCTTACTGTTATCTTATTTTTTTGATAACAAAAGCATGATTGAACATGGTCATTTACCATACCAACCGCCTGCATAAAGGAGTAGCAAATCGTGGTACCTACAAATTTAAAGCCACGCTTTTTTAATGCTTTACTTAATTGGTCGCTCAATTCCGTGGAGGTAGGGACCTCATTCAGGCTATGAAAGTGATTTTCAATTGGAGTTCCCCCAACAAAGGACCAAATAAATTCACTAAAAGAACCGTATTCTTCTTTTATTTTCATATATGCTATTGCATTAGTAATGACTGAATTAATTTTAAGCTTATTTCTTACAATTCCTTTGTTTTGCATAAGCTCTTCTATTTTATGATCATCATAGTGTATAATTTTCTCTGCTTGAAAGTGATCAAAAGCTAACCGGTAATTTTCTCTTTTCTTTAAAATTGTATACCAGCTTAATCCCGCTTGTGCTCCCTCAAGACATAGCATCTCAAATAAATGACGATCATCATAAACGGGAACTCCCCATTCCTGATCATGATAAGCGATATAGAGAGGGGCATCGTTTACCCATCCACATCTTTCCACCATAAAACCTCCTTTAATAGTTAAAAAGTCGTTTAAAGTTAATAATACTACATAAACTACGTTAGAACTTATTACTAATTATAAAGGAGATCATCCTTTTTAAACAAAGCTTCAAGAATAAAATTTGAATGAACAAGGAGTCCTTTTCCTGATGATACAAGTACTTGGAATTACCCATCAATTTGATGTAGTAACAAACATTCAAGTTGATGACTATGACCATACTCGTTATAAATGGAGCTGGATTGATTTTAATAAACCAACGGATCAAGAAATGGGGCACCTAGATCATCTTCTTAATTTTCACCCACTTGCAATTGAAGATTGTACTGGGCGTCTCCAACGTCCTAAACTTGATTATTATGAGGATTATACTTTCTTTGTGACACATACATTAGATTTAAACATGGCGAGAAAAGAGATAAATTTTTTTATTGGAGACGGTTATATCGTCACCTTTCATTATGAAGATTCAACTGAAGTTAATCATGTTTGGAACCAAATTATTTTAAGAAAAACGATTGAATGTTGGGATGAATATGTTGTATTTTATCAGATTCTTGATAAAATCGTGGACCACTATTTTCCTATACTTTATTCCATAGAAGAAAAATTAGATAAAATCGAAAATAATAAAAAAGATTCGATGGAAGTTTTACTCGAGGAATTGTTTAATGTGAGACATTCTTTATTAAACCTCAGACACACCATTAATCCTATGAGAGATTTATTATATCGAATGTTAAATTCACACCATCTTGAAGGAGTAACAAAAAGGAAAGAATACTTCGGGGATATCTATGATCATTTATTGAAATTATCAGATATGCTAAGTTCTAATCGGGAAATTACAGCCGATATTCGTGACAGTTATATCTCAATTAATGCTCATCAGACGAATAAAGTAATGCAAATCTTGACGATCATCACCTCCATATTTGCCCCGCTAACTTTTATAGCTGGTATCTATGGAATGAATTTTGAGCACATGCCTGAGATACATTGGAAATATGGGTACTTATTTTCACTTGGGCTAATGGTACTTGTTTGTATTACAATGTACTATTGGTTTAGGCGTAAGGGTTGGTTTATAAAATAACAGTAAATCAACTTCTTCTTATGTTTAACAATAAAGACAGCCATTACCAGTATGAACTCTTATTCTTCTTCGAATAATAAAAAAAGCAACCTTAATAGTTGCTAATCATAAATATGAGGAGTTGAGTTTAAATGGCTAGTAGAAATCAATTGCTTGTTCCAGGAATTGAGCAGGCGTTAGATCAAATTAAATATGAAATCGCACAAGAATTCGGTGTTAAGCTTGGTTCAGATACAGTTTCTCGTGCAAATGGTTCAGTTGGTGGAGAAATTACAAAACGACTAGTAGCACAAGCTCAATCACAGTTAAAAGGACAGTAAGTTTGACAATATAATATAGATGGCTTTAGCCGAAGGAGTCCCTTCGGCTATTTATCGTTATTCTTTTCTACCCGCACCCGCACGTTCAGTAGCTTTTTTTATTTTTTCTCCCACATGCTTCTTAACTTCGGTCGGAATTTTTTGTTGGTTTGGCCTAGCTGTTTGGTTATCGTTCTTTTGTTGACCATTACCTTTTAATTCGCTATTATTCTTTCCTTTTTCATTTGCTTTGCTTTGACCAAAATCTCTTCCTTTTTCGGCTGCTTTGCTTTGACCAAAGTCTTTTCCTTTTTCATTAGCCTTTTGAGATGCATTATTTTCTTTTCCATCATCTTCCTGGCTTGAACTTTCCTTGCTTTCAGCAGATTGTTCATTTGAAGGAGATTCTTGAGTTTCCTCAACCTCTTGTATCTCATTTTCTTTCTCAGTTTCAACTAATTCCTTTTGAGCATTCTTTTCCTTTTGAATTAGCTTTCCAGTTGATAAGCCTTGTTGTTTTGCTTTTTCTCTAGTCTCTGTATTGCTTTCAACTGCAGTAACTTCAATCTTTTTATCTTCTTTATAAGAAGCTACAAGTTGATTTAAATCTTTTTGAAGCTCTTCTTTAACTAAGTTATTCTCTTCGTTTATAACCGTTGTAATAAGAACCTCTTTGCCTTCCACTAAGTATCCACTTTCAATACTTTTGTTAATGATATTTTTAGTTACAACATCGATATGTTGTTTTTTCCAATTTGGAAGTACTTTTAGTAAGTCTTCCCCCTCTTTATTATAAGCTTCAATACTAATAACATTAAGGACATCATCTACACCAATTTCAATGCTTGGATTAATATCAATTGAGACATAAGCATAGGCTTCCTTAGAAGTTACAAGCATAGGAATAAATGATAATAATAATACAATCATAGCAACAGCACTTAAAGAAGCCATTAGACCTCTTTTCATTCGGAGCTTTTCCCATCTACTTGCCCGAGTTTGTATGGGTTCTTTAATAGGAAAAAACGCGATTTCATCACCAAGCATGACATTGTCTTGTTTTTTTGCTCTAAGAAATTCTCCATCTGGAGTTAACAGTGTAAGATAAGCGTCCTCAATGCTCATAACAATTCCTTTTTTCACTCACCTAACACCCCCTTTATATAATCTTTGAGATACAGATAATCGCCTGACAATATTAATGTCATCGCAATAATATATTTTCGGTTTCGTTCAATCGTTTTACGACTGACGTCCACCAATTTCTCAAGCCTTTTTACTGGAAGCTGCTTTTTCTCAAATAGTGTCGTTTTTAATGTATCATCATCCACAATCAGTTTGGCAATGCTCATCGCATTTAATCTTGCATCTGCATGTTTTGGTGACTGATTTACAATATCCGTAAATGAAAGGCCAAAATCGGTTAACACCTGTTGAAAGCGGATAATTTCTTCTTGTCTATGCTCCCTTTCAACCGATTTCTGAAACTCGTCAATCGAGCGTTTAGCCTCAATTTTTGAATACATATTGTCATCTTCTTGATCACTAGTTGAGTCGATTTTTATGGTTTTGATTCTAGCTTCTTTACGAATAAAATCAATGACCCTTCGTTTAATTAGTAAGTCTGCAAAAGATAATAAAGAACTACCTTTTTCACTCGAATATTTCTCTATTGCCTCGTTAAAAGCAATTAAACCAATGCTAAACTCATCATCCTTCTCATCTATATATCTTTTACATACCGATGATACAGATTTAGCGATAAAAGGTTTGTATTGATCTATAAGCTCGTTTTGTAATTGTTCATTTCCTTGTTGAATTTGCTTTACAGTTTCTTCAAGTGACCCTTTTCTCTTACCAAGCTTAAATAACAAAGTAAGCACTGGTTTCACCTCAATTTCTAATTATACTATTCGTTAATAGTAGTCGATTTTAAAGGGGGGATTCAATACCAATTTTTTCTGTTTCGAAAAGATTATACCTAAGACCTACATTTCGGAATGAAAAATAGTCCCCTAAAAAGAGGACTATCTACCTAATTACTTATTGATTTTCGACTTTTTTTAGATCACCCATGTTTTCTTCTGTACTTGTGTCGTGATCCTTAGAAAGGAACCACCCACCAAGTGCAATAGCAATCAACACAACCCAAAACGAAATTTTCCATTCAGGTGATTTTGGAAAACTCTCTGCTATAATACCTAATTCATGATGTGCTAATGTATAAACTGCTAATTTTACTCCTACCCAACCAACAATTAAGAAAGCTGCCGTTTCAAGTCCTGGTTTTCGGTGAAGTAATTTTACAAATTGACTAGCAGCAAATCTCATGATGATTAATCCGATTAATCCGCCTGCAAAAATAACTGCAAACTGTCCTCCGTCTAATCCTCCAATTTTCGGAAGATTTGTTATAGGTAATGTCATAGCTAAAGCAACTGCCGCTAAGATTGAATCAACGGCGAAGGCAATATCAGCTAATTCAACCTTCAAAACCGTCATCCAAAAACCTGATTTTCCCTCTTTTGGTTTGGTTTCTGTCTCTCCCATTTTCTTAAATAAAAACTTCTTCAATAAATGATTAATCGCTATAAATAATAGATAAATTGCACCAATCGCTTGAACTTGCCATAAATTAACTAAGAAAGAAATGGCGAATAATGAACCAAATCTAAAGACGAATGCACCTGCTAAACCATAAAACAAAGCTTTCTTACGTTGCTCTTCTGGTAAATGTTTTACCATAATCGCCATTACTAATGCATTATCAGCAGCTAAAATACCTTCAAGTGCAATTAGAATTAACAATACCCACCCATATTCTAGTAATATTGAAACATCCATTCTATTTCTCCTCCTACTTCTTCCACCCTGTAAGTACTGTATTCTAAGTAAGAACGCAAAAAAGACCTCTGCCGCAATGGCAAAGGTCTTGCTAAACACAATAATGTGTCAACAAAGCCGATGGATATTATCCATGTAATGACGACTTTGTTTTCGAGTTTCCTCGAACGCTACTCCCCTTTGTTACTGGAAGAATTTATATTTTATTATACATATACTGTAAATCTATTTTTAAAATATGTCAATCATTTTCTTTTTGTAGATACTGTTCTTACTGTCAAGATTTTGTTCCTCTTTATTTTCTGTTTATTAATAATATAGATAGAAAGTAGTAAGACTAGAACTATGCTACCAATTGGTAATAAATATTGGTTTGCTATTGAGCCAACCTCTTTCCAGCGTGGACCAAGGAGAAAACCAAGGTATACATAAAGATAAGTAATCGGAAACATGGCAATAAAGGTGTACACACTAAATTTCCAAACACTCATTTTTGCAATTCCACATGGAATCGAGATCAGTGTTCTTACACCGGGAAGAAACCGCGCTGTAAAAGCAACGGATGCTCCATACTTTCCAAAGAATTCGTCTGCCTTCGCTAATTGCTTTTCACGAATAAATAAGTATTTCCCATATTTCAGAATTGCTGGTCGTCCACCATACCTCCCAAGTGCATAAAGAGTCAGTGGGCCTAATGTACCCCCAATCGTACCTGCTAACACAGCAAGCCAAAGATTCATATCCCCTTGATAGACCCAATAGCCTGCTAAAGGGAGTACGATTTCTGCTGGCACAAATTCAATTGTCAAAGCCAATAATATCCCCAAATATGAAAG
This sequence comes from Bacillaceae bacterium, assembly GCA_041640535.1. Classification (GTDB taxonomy): domain Bacteria; phylum Bacillota; class Bacilli; order Bacillales; family Bacillaceae_L; genus Litchfieldia. Next base: position 3,125 of record JBEQAC010000128.1, on the reverse strand, counting down.
TTGTTTTAAAAATTCCACAAATTCTATAATTAAATGCTCCATGAACTACACCTTTCACTCTTAAATTATATGCGTCTTACAAAGAGAGTTTCTAGTATAGAATATCAGATTCACGCTATTTACACTACTTGGATTTCATTACCATCATTTATTGATTTTGACCAGGCAATACTATACTGAAACTACATGACAAGGAGTATATACGATGCATACAATGTGGAAAGGCTCGATTAGCTTTGGTTTAGTGAACATACCGATTAAGCTTTTTGCTGCAACTGAGGATAAAGACGTGAAGCTTAGAAACTTACACAAGGAATGTCATACACCTGTTCAATATGAGAAAATCTGTCCACACTGTGAAAAAGATATATCAAATGACGATATCATTAAAGGATATGAATATGTAAAAGGTAAGTTCATTATTTTAACTGATGAGGAACTAAAAGAGTTAAAGGATGATCATGAGGATAAAAGTGTAGAAATTGTAGACTTTGTTAAATTAGATGAAATTGACCCCATATATTTTAGCCGTTCATACTTTATGGGGCCCGGAGAAAACGGGAGTAAGGCATATGCATTATTAAGAGAGTCTTTAAAGACATCAGGAAGAATTGGAATAGCAGAGATTACCATTCGCTCTAAACAACAAATGGCCATTATTCGAGTATATAAAAATAGCCTAGTTATGGAGACGATTCATTATCCTGATGAAGTTCGTAACGTTGCAGAAGTTCCGGGAGTACCAGAAAATATTGACATAAACGAAAAAGAATTAGAAACCGCCATTATGCTAATTGATCAATTAACAACCGAGTTTCAGCCAGAAAAATATAAAGATGATTATCGTACTGCTCTATTAGATTTAATACAGACAAAGGTAAATAATAATGAAGGTACAACAGCTAAGGACGCAGCACCTCGGACCAATGTCGTTGATTTAATGAGTGCATTGCAGGCAAGTATAGAACGAACGAAAGCCGCAGAATCACACGGCACTGTTCAAAAACGACAGGCTGCTGTTCCAAATGGCAAAATTCAACCTACAAGTAAAGTCGATGAAGGAAAACCAAAAGTACGGACGACACGTAAGAAAGTAGGCAGCTAACATTGGGATAGGCAGTTAGAGGTGATTTATTATGATTAAACCAATGCTACCAACACTTGTCTTTGAAGCACCTAGAGGTTCTGACTGGGTGTATGAAATTAAATATGATGGCTTTCGGGCTTTATTACATTGGAATCATCATTCAGTAGAACTGATCAGTAGAAACGGAAATAACCTGAATGAACAGTTTCCAGATATAATCGAACAATGCCATCTTCTATCCGAGACTTTTTCTAATGTACTTCCAATTATCTTTGATGGAGAACTATGTATCTTGGAGTCCAACCAAAAAGCAAGCTTTGAACAAATACAGCAACGTGGAAGATTAAAAAATAGAGATAAAATCGAACAGTCAGTTAAACAAAAAAATGCTTTTTTTTTAATTTTTGATTTACTTTCATTAAAAGGAGAGCCTCTTTCCCTTCTCCCCTTTCATGAGCGGAAACAAAAGCTTTTGAGTTTGTTCGAAAATAAACAACTAGTTCTTGATATCGATTATACAAGTCAGCAATTATTACAACTCATTCAATCACATCATGATTTTGATTCATTATGGAAGACGGTGAAGGAAGCACATGGTGAAGGGATTATTGCAAAAAAGCAAGATAGTAAATGGGAGGCAGGAAAACGAACAACAAGCTGGCTTAAAATCAAGAACTGGCTTAAAGGCAATTTTTTTATTACTGGCTTCGATAAAAGTAATAGCTTTTTCCATGTCTCTGTTGTTAGAAATAATGAAATATATGAAATCGGCTTATTTTCACACGGGTTATCACCTGAAGAACGCGAAGCACTTCTAATGGTTGTTCAAAATAATCGACTAAAAGAAGAGGGGTCCTTCATTCGTGTGTCTCCTGGAATTTGTGTAGAATTGAATTATTTAGAACTTTATAAAGAACAATTAAGGCAGCCCAGTTTCTCAAAATTCCAGTTAGATCTCAATTGGAAAGAATGTACATGGGAGAAGCTTCAGCAAAAGATTAAGCTGCCTTCACATATCACAATTTCACATCCAGATAAACCACTCTGGAAAGATAAGGACATCACGAAACAAACTTATCTCGATTATCTCTTAGCAATCTCACCTTATATGCTGCCTTTTTTAAAGAACCGTTACTTGACTGTCATCCGTTATCCACATGGAATGTATGGGGAGCCTTTTTACCAAAAAAATTGTCCCGACTATGCACCTGATTTTATAAAACGAAAGGTTCATGATGGGATTGACTACATCATTTGTAATGATGTAGATACACTTGCTTGGTTAGGAAATCAACTAGCATTTGAATTTCACATCCCCTTTAGTACATTTATGTCTAATGGGCCATCTGAAATTGTATTTGATCTAGATCCACCGTCTAGGAAGGAATTTTCATTAGCAATTAAAGCTGCCTTAATTCTAAAAGAAGTGTTTGAAGGTTTAAAACTGATCTCGTTTATTAAATTATCAGGAAACAAAGGTCTCCAAATTTATTTACCCTTACCAGAAAATACGTTTACCTATGATGATACAAGGACCTTCACAGAGTTTATTGCGAATTATCTAGTCACAAAAGAACCTAATTATTTTACAACTGAACGTTTAAAAAAGAACCGTGGAAATCGACTTTATGTAGATTATATTCAGCATGCTGAAGGAAAAACAATAATTGCTCCCTATTCAGTACGTGGAAATGAAGGAGCCTATGTTGCAGCACCACTTTTTTGGTCAGAGGTAAATGAGGATTTAACGATTACTCCTTATTCATTGGAAAATATTGTCCCAAGAGTAACTGAAAAAGGTTGCCCTTTTTCCAGTTATTTTCAAGTAAAAGATATTCAGCCCTTTCAACCAGTCCTAGACTTTCTTCGGAATAAATAAGGATCACAATGGATAAATCCCCAAAGTGATCCTTTTTTTTATATGGCTCTTTCGTAAAGTTTGTTGCTATTTAACTAAGGTATGTTGATTTGCACTCCAGGTGTGTGCTTTCCGCGGGGCAGGTGATGAGCCTCCTCGTGCCTGCGGGGTCTCATCCTT
>JBEQAC010000127.1:0-9418 GCA_041640535.1 Bacillaceae bacterium | reverse complement strand
CTGAATATACAGATTGGCAGCTTGTTCATCAAGATGAAGAGCAAGTTGTTTTCCAACAGCATGTTGATGATATTTCTCCACTTCTAAAATCAAATGGCTACTTTGGAATTAGTGATGACGGTGTTCTAACCATCTTTGATGGTAATCCAAACTCTTCAAACAAAGTAATCCAGTCCTTTTTTCAATTAGATATTGAAAAACTTGAAAGCAGACAACATGATTTACTGAAAAAGGGTATTAAAGTCGGGACAAAACAAGAATATATTAATGTACTGGAAACATTTCGTACCTTTACTACCTCCCCATAAATAATGAATTGCTTTAAATAAACAGGAACAATCCATTTTGTTAGATGGATTGTTTTTTTATGTATTTTTCTTTCCTATGTGATTTTATTCTTAATATGATAAAATGGTTTACAGCAATAAGGAGAAGAGGTTAAAAATGATTGAGTTTATTAAGGGATATGTGAATCATGTGAATCCAGAATATATTGTTGTGGAGAATAACAATATCGGATACTTAATGTATACTCCCAACCCATTTGTATTTAAAAAAGATGATAAAGAGATGGTTACTGTATATACATATCAACATGTACGAGAAGACATCCTTGCACTTTATGGTTTCAAAACACGAGAAGAACGTGCATTGTTTGTAAAGCTTTTAAATGTATCAGGAATAGGTCCTAAAGGTGGCCTGGCTATTTTAGCATCAGGTCAGCCTGAGCAAGTGGTACGGGCAATTGAAAATGAAGATGAGGCATTCTTAGTTAAATTTCCTGGTGTAGGAAAAAAAACAGCTCGACAAATGATTCTGGACCTTAAAGGAAAACTTCAGGACATGCTTTCACTAGATACAGTAGATTTATTTGCTAATCATTTTGAAGAACTGCCTGAAACAAATGCCACAACTGCTTTAGATGAGGCTGTAGAAGCTCTAAAAGTACTTGGGTTTGCTGAGCGAGAAATTAAGAAAGTAATTCCACAAATTATCGGTGAGAAGTTGTCAACAGACCAGTATATCAAAAAAGCGTTACAAAAACTTTTAAAGTAGGGAGGGAAAAGGATGGAAGAGCGTCTTGTGTCGGGTGAATCTGACTTTGAGGAATCAACCTTTGAGCAAAGTTTGAGGCCGCAGACCTTATCTCAATACATAGGACAAAGCAAAGTGAAAGAAAATCTGGCGATATTTATAAAGGCCGCCAAAATGAGACAAGAAACTTTAGATCATGTACTATTATACGGACCACCTGGTCTTGGCAAAACAACGTTAGCCACGATTATCGCGAATGAAATGGGCGTTAATATTAGAACCACCTCAGGTCCAGCCATCGAAAGACCAGGGGATCTTGCTGCCATATTAACCGCTCTTGAACCAGGGGATGTCCTTTTTATTGATGAAATACATCGTTTACATAGATCAGTGGAGGAAGTATTGTATCCAGCGATGGAGGATTTTTGCCTAGACATTGTTATTGGAAAAGGGGCTGGAGCACGTTCTGTAAGGCTTGATTTGCCTCCTTTCACATTAGTAGGAGCAACTACACGAGCAGGATCACTTTCAGCTCCATTAAGAGATCGTTTCGGTGTTTTAAGTCGACTTGAATTTTATAATGAATCACAGCTAGCCGATATTGTTGATCGAACAGCTGAGATTTTAGATATAGAAATTAAACGCGAGGCGTCAAAAGAAATTGCACGTCGTTCACGAGGAACACCACGTATTGCCAACCGTTTATTAAGACGAGTTAGGGATTATGCCCAGGTAAATGGGGAGGAAGTGATTACATTAGAAAGTGCCAACTCCTCTCTTGAATTACTCCAAGTCGACCGTTTAGGATTGGATCATATTGACCATAAATTACTTAAGGGCATCATTGAAAAATTTCGTGGAGGTCCCGTTGGTCTGGATACAATTGCGGCAACTATTGGAGAAGAGTCATTGACAATTGAAGATGTGTATGAACCATATCTTTTACAAATTGGATTTCTACAACGCACTCCTAGAGGTAGAATTGTCACCGACCTTGTATACAGGCATTTCAATATGGCCGTTCCAGAGGGGTGAAAATATGGGTAAAATACTGGTGGTAATTGGGATTGTACTTATTATCGTTGGAATAATATGGCAGTTTATTGGAAAGCTTCCTGGTGATATAGTCGTCAAAAAAGGGAATACTACATTTTATTTCCCTATCGTCACATCCATAGTCGTTAGTATTGTATTATCATTGATATTTTATGTTATTGGACGCTTTAGATAAATAGCGGGACAAAAAATGTCCCTATTTTGGTGTCAGGCACCGCAATCGGGACATTTCATGTCCCAATCACGGTGCCTGGCACCATATGTGAATTGTTAAGAAAAGGTGATTAGAGATGAAGGTTGATTTATTTGATTTTGATTTGCCGGAGGAATTAATTGCTCAAACTCCATTAGAAGACCGAGAGGCATCAAGGTTAATGGTATTGGATAAACAGTCAGGGAAGATTACACATACTCATTTCCGTTCTGTTCTCGATTATTTACATCCAGGAGATTGTCTCGTTTTAAATGATACCCGTGTGTTACCAGCACGTCTTTATGGAATAAAAGAGGATACAGGTGCAAAAGTCGAAGTCCTATTATTAAAGCAAACAGAAGGGGATAATTGGGAAACCTTAGTAAAGCCAGCGAAACGAGTGAAGGAAGGAACCGTACTTACCTTTGGTGACGGCTTATTAAAAGCTGTTTGTACCGGTGAGAGTGATCATGGAGGGAGGTTCTTAACTTTTCAGTATGAAGGTATTTTCTATGAAGTCCTTGATCAATTAGGAGAGATGCCACTTCCGCCATATATTAAAGAACAACTAGATGATCGTGAACGGTATCAAACTGTATTCGCAAGAGAAGCAGGTTCAGCTGCAGCTCCCACAGCGGGACTCCATTTTACAGAGCAACTGCTTGAAGATATTAGAGCTAAAGGTGTACATATCGCTTTTATCACGCTTCATGTTGGACTAGGAACTTTCCGACCAATCAGTGCGGAAACGATCGATGAACATGATATGCATTCTGAGTTTTATCAAATGACAGAAGGAACCGCCCGATTACTAAATGATATAAAAGACAAGGGTGGAAAAATTGTATCAGTTGGTACGACTTCAACGAGAACTCTAGAAACAATTGCATCAGCGAATAATGGACAATTTAAGGAAAGTAGCGGTTGGACGGATATCTTTATTTTTCCAGGTTATACATATAAAGCCATTGATGGATTAATAACAAACTTCCATTTACCAAAATCAACTCTTATCATGCTTGTTAGTGCGTTAGCTGGACGAGAAAATGTATTAAATGCTTATTGTGAAGCAGTAAATGAAAGGTATCGCTTTTTTAGTTTTGGAGATGCGATGCTTATTATATAGTTTTTGAAGGGAGTAACAACATTGACAGCAATTACATATGAGCTTATAAAAACATGCAAGCAAACAGGGGCTAGGCTAGGGAAAGTTCATACACCACATGGTTCTTTCGATACACCCGTTTTTATGCCCGTAGGGACACTAGCCACCGTGAAGACCATGGCACCAGAAGAATTAAAGGAAATGGGTGCAGGAATCATCTTAAGCAATACTTATCACTTATGGCTTAGACCAGGGCATGAAATTGTCAAAGGTGCTGGAGGATTACATAAATTCATGAATTGGGATCGGGCGATATTAACCGATTCTGGAGGTTTCCAGGTTTTTTCTTTAAGTGAGTTTAGGAAAATAGAAGAAGAAGGCGTTCATTTCAGAAATCATTTAAATGGTGATAAGTTATTTTTGTCGCCTGAAAAGGCAATGGAAATCCAGAATGCGTTAGGGTCTGATATCATGATGGCATTTGATGAATGTCCACCATATCCTGCTGAATTTGATTATATGAAAAAATCGGTGGAACGTACAAGTCGTTGGGCAGAACGATGTTTAAAAGCACATGCTCGTCCACAGGATCAAGGCTTATTTGGAATTGTCCAGGGTGGAGAATATGAAGAACTGCGAAAACAAAGCGCACGTGATTTAATCTCACTTGATTTTCCTGGCTACGCAGTTGGAGGATTGTCTGTTGGTGAGCCAAAAGATGTGATGAATCGAGTGTTAGAATTCACGACGCCATTATTACCAACGAACAAACCACGTTATTTAATGGGGGTTGGATCACCTGATTCCTTAATTGACGGTGCAATACGCGGAATTGATATGTTTGATTGCGTTTTACCGACACGAATTGCACGAAATGGAACATTAATGACAAGTGAGGGAAGACTTGTTGTGAAAAATGCCAAATATGCGAACGATTATGGTCCAATTGATCCAAATTGTAGCTGTTACACTTGCCGTAATTATAGTAGAGCCTATATTCGCCACTTAATTAAATGTGACGAAACATTCGGAATTAGACTTACCACTTATCATAATCTTCATTTTCTGTTAAAATTGATGGAGCAGGTTAGACAAGCGATTATGGAAGACCGCCTAGGAGATTTCCGTGATGAATTTTTTGAACAATATGGGTTTAATAAACCGAATGCGAAAAACTTCTAACTTGTAGGATAGTGGAGCTAACGTTAGTCAAACTCTGTTTAAACGTAAATTCCGTTGTTATCCGATTTTGACTATTCATTGTAATAGGTAACAAAGAGATCCTTTTAGAAAGGGGGGAATAGAGATGGAAGGTATTATTGGTACAGTAGGACCGTTAATTCTGATGTTTGCGATTTTCTACTTCTTATTAATTCGTCCACAGCAGAAGCGTCAAAAAGCAGTTGCTCAAATGCAATCTGACTTAAGTAAAGGCGATAAAATTGTAACGATTGGTGGAATGCATGGAATCGTTGATGGCCTTGATGAAAACAAGGTAATCGTGAAAGCCGGAGATGGTACTCGTCTTACATACGACCGACAAGCAATTCGCGAAGTAAAGAATGACTAATTACATTTAAAAAGAGCGTCCATTGGATGCTCTTTTTTTGTTGTAAGTAGTAATTAAACGGGATTTTTGCATTTCTTATTGATTATTTCTTGTTGGTGATGTCATATTTACTCCAAATATACCACCTATCATTGATGTGGCCAAGAAGCCAATATGATATAAACTTTGTCCAGAAGAAAAGGTTGTATCATGCCCTAAGTATTGAAACAAAAACACAATGAGACTGTATAGTAGGCCAGTAGCTCCACCCATTAACCAGCCCTTTTCTTTTCCTTTCCCACCTGAAACAAATCCACCAATAAAAAGAGCCAAAAACGAGATTGACAAAATGATCCAAGTTAATGATGCTTCTTGAATAGAGGTGAATCTCAGTATCAGTGAGAATAGTAAACTAGAAATAATGACAATGATAAAGATTGCTGCTACACCATACACCGTGGCTAACCCAAGTTTTCTCAATTTTAATAGCCTCCTTCCCATAGTTCTTAAAATCTGGTTAAAAATCTCCCTTAGTACGAGCATATTCATGTCCAAAAAAAAATAGAATACAAATATTTTTTTGGACTACCAACATATGATGTATAGAAGATGTAGTACAAGATTATCCAGGATTTTGAATTGTGATATGGAAGGGGAACGAGGAATGATCACAACGTTAGCTCTTGCAATATTTGTTCTTAGCTATATCGTGATAATGACCGAAAAATTTGACCGAGCCTTAATTGCAGTGGCAGGTGGAGTAGTAATGCTACTAGTGGGAATTTTCACGGTTGAAATAGCGTTTTTAAAATATATAGATTGGAGTACAATTGCCTTACTCTTTTCAATGATGATTATTGTTACGATCACTAGTAAGACTGGAGTTTTTGAATTTGTTGCCATTGTTCTAGCAAAGTTAGTGAATGGTCGTGGAGTTTCTCTTTTATTTGTCATCTCAATCTTAACGGCCTTCGGTTCTGCATTTCTTGCGAATGTAACAACCGTTTTATTATTAGTGCCTATTGTTATTACGTTAGTAAAGATTCTTAAGTTACCAGCGGTCCCATATCTAGTCTCAATTATTATCGCTTCAAATATTGGTGGAGCGGCAACATTGATTGGGGATCCTCCAAATATTATGATTGGCCAGGCAGTTGAGCATTTAACCTTTAATGCCTTTCTGATTCATTTATCTCCTATTGTCTGTCTTATCTTTTTTGTCATATTAGCTGGACTATCATTGATTTATTGGAAACAGCTCCGTGTAAGCCCTGAAAATCAAAAAAAATTAAAAGAACTTGAATCCTGGCAATTTGTTACAATCGATTCGGTCTTATTTAAATCAATAGGGGTCTTATCTTTAACAGTTGCGGGATTTATTTTGCACCCATTTATTCATGTAGAGTTAACAAGTGTTGCTATGGCGGGTGCTTTATTACTTATGCTGCTTACGCATAAAGAGTACCGATCTGACGATGTATTTAAGCAGGTCGACTGGGGGACTCTATTCTTTTTTATCGGGCTATTCATGCTTGTTGGAGGGATAGAGGAAGTAGGGATAATCGACGAAATGGCTCGTGGTATTATTTATTATACAGAAGGTGACCTACCAAAGACTGCCTTATTAATATTATGGATGACTGGCCTATTATCTGGATTTGTTGATAATATTCCCTTTGTTGCCGCAATGATACCCGTGATCATTGAGTTCCAAGATTATGGGATGTCAAATCTAGATCCTCTTTGGTGGTCGTTGGCTTTAGGTGCATGCCTCGGAGGAAATGGCACTCTATTAGGTGCTTCCTCAAACCTTGTTGTTGCTGGCTTAGCTGCAAAAGAGAAAGAACATGTAAACTTCATTGAGTTTATGAAAATTGGGATTCCAGTTGTAGTCGTCTCTCTCGTAATTTGTACGATTTATGTTTATATTCGTTACCTTATCCCATTCCTTTCTTTAGCTAATCAGAGTTTATACACATAGAATGGTAAATCATGGTCTTAATGTTTTTGCTACAGTTGTTCATACTAAAGGTTGTAAAAAATGACCTAATTTATTTCCTACAACATTTGAAGGGGTGCTAAGCTTGGATCAATTCATCCTTATTGTAGCAAGAACGATTTTTCTTTATATTGTCATCGTTTTAATCTTTCGAATGATGGGAAAAAGAGAAATTGGAGAATTGAGCATTCTTGATTTGGTTGTGTTTATCATGATTGCTGAAATGGCTGTTTTAGCCATTGAAAATCCAAAGGATCCACTCTTTCATACATTACTTCCTATGGGACTTTTAATGGGAATACAAATATTCTTAGCGTATGTATCATTAAAAAGTCAAAAAATCAGGGATTTCATTGATGGCAAACCTTCAGTAATCATTAATCAAGGAAAGATCGATGAAGAAGAAATGAAGAAACAACGATATAATTTTGATGATTTACTCATTCAACTCCGTGATAAAAATGTTAGAGATATTGCAGATGTAGAGTTTGCTATATTAGAGCCATCTGGCAAACTTTCTGTTTTTGAGAAAAAGAATCCAGGAAACAATCCGATTAATGTCCCTTTAATTTTGGATGGTGTTGTACAAGAAGAGAGTTTAAACAATATAGGGAAGACTAATCTTTGGTTACGACAGCAGTTAAGAGGATTAGGATATAAAGACATAAAATCAATTTCTTACTGTAGTTATAATAATGGAACTTTTTTTATTGACTTAAAAGATGAAGGGAAATAAAAAAACAAGTAACCAATTTACGAATGGTTACTTGTTTTTACTTTTTGGAAGAAAAATCGATAGCGGTCGACCGATAAAGGGGATTTTTTCCATTTCTTCCCTTTTAATTAAATTGAAAATGATTAGCAATATGGTGTACACAACTGTGGTGATGAAAATCGCAATTAAGGTTTGTAAAGCTAGTGAAAGCTCCCCATTTAATGCAGTAAATGTATAATGACCAGCTAAACCTGCACCAATCATGGTTAAAAAGCTTTTTACATAATCTCTTACATAAAAACTATAAGAAATTACTTTTACAATGGTTGAAAAATGTAATAGGGTAACTAAGACCATCCCAATCATAATCGCTAATGCGGCACCCATGATGCCTAATGATGGCTGGGAGGCTAAAATGAAAATTAGTCCTATTTTTACAGCAGCCCCAATAATACTGTTAATCATCGCTGCTCTTGCCAAATCTAACGCCTGAAGAGTTGCTTGTAATGGGCCTTGAAAGTAGTGGAAAATAAAGAATGGTGCCATTACTTTTACAAAGATGGCCGCATTGCTTTTTCCATACATTAGCGCCATAACAGGTTCAGCAAAAATATATAAAATCACTACAGCTAAACCACCTGAAACAAGAGAAAGCCGTAAAGCTTGTTTTAATCGATGTTCTATGAGGAGGGTTTGTCTCTGAGCTGCTGCTTCGCTAATGGCTGGAACAAGGGATGTTGATAGAGCATACGTAATAAAGGATGGCAAGAATAGTAAAGGCATGGCAAAGCCGGTTAATTCTCCATACTGTCTTGTTGCAATATGAGTGACTACACCTGCGATAGCCAAGCTTTGTGCAACAACAATAGGTTCGAAAAACCAAGAAAGTGAACCAACGAGTCGACTTCCTGTGGTCGGTAAAGCAATTCTCATAAGATCATAAAATGTACTTTTTCCGGCTTTAACAGCTTGAAAGAAATTTGTTCTTACACGAATCCGCTTTTTCGTCTTAAACATCCATATCATATAAAGTAGTGAAACTAATTCGCCAATAACCGCTGAAATCATCGCTCCAGCAGCCGCATATTCGATTCCATAAGGGATAAAAGCACTTGTACAAACTGCCACTAATGTAATCCGAACGACTTGTTCAATCACCTGAGAATAAGCAGCCGGCCTCATATTTTGACGCCCCTGGAAATATCCGCGTAATACAGATGATAAAGCCACAATTGGGACAATTGGAGAAATTGCAAGCAATGGATAATAAACACGTGAATCTGTAAATAAGGTTTCTGATAGTAAAGGGGCGAGTAAGATCATTCCCGGTGTAAAAAGCAAGCTTAGTGCACCTGTAATGGTTAACGATACGACTAAAATCTTTTTTATCTTTGCTCGGTCACCCTTTGCCTCGGCTTCTGCAACAAGCTTGGATATTGCCACTGGGAGCCCTATTTGTGTTAATGTAATGGTGAGAACAAATGTAGGAACGGCCATCATATAAAGCCCTACGCCTTCTTCACCTATTAACCTCGCTACAACAATTCTATTAATAAACCCTAATACTCTTGTGATAAGGCCCGCTAGAATTAATATAAGAGTCCCCTGTAAAAACGTTTGTTTCGACATCTAATTCCCTACCTTCTCAAAAAAGGTGTTATCATTTACAATTAACTATATGCATCATAGGGGGCCAAGCATGACAAGTATTCCATATAAACTGTGATGAATAAAAATAAACGTGATAATATATTCTTGAGGTGATT
>JBEQAC010000126.1:0-9564 GCA_041640535.1 Bacillaceae bacterium | reverse complement strand
TGGAATCATAAATCTAGAAACATGAAAAGCTTTTAGTAGATGAAATAGCTCTTTTTGAGTTTGTTTACTTTCCTCATATAATAGTAATTGTGGATATGCATCTTGGAAAATAAGAGCATTGGCACGTTCTAAAAATTGAAAGAAATTATTTTTCTTCGAATCTGGTAAGATCTCTCCGACTAGCCCACCTTTTAAATCAGTCATGTTCCAGCCAGCATTCCTTGAAACCATATGCGCAAGAAAAGACCAATGGACTTCAGGATGGCGAGAAAAAAACTGAAAGTACGCTTTTGTTCGAGTAATATTATTCAAGTTAGATTCATCTGTTTTTTTTCTAATTCTGTCAACAATTTCTTTTTCATTACCAATAAGAAGAAACGGTGAAGAAGAAGTGATGGAATTATAGTCTTGGGATTCAATCAGTTTTTTCAACTCATAATCATCTATAACCTCTATATTACTTCTATAGGGGAATCGAGACATTGATGTTCCCTCCGTTCTTATTCTAATAAACTCTCTTTAATTGGTAGGCAAGCTCTGGATAATCAACAATTGCTCCATCTATCCCTAATTGAAGCAGAAATTTTAAGTCCTGCAATTCATTTACTGTCCATGCATAGATGTTTAGACCTAGTTGATGGGCCTGAAGGACAAGGTGTCTATTTATATATCGTTTATGAACATTGATAAAATTAGTGTTTTTTGCGATTTTTAACAGTTCACGATAACTTACAATTCGATTAACTAACAAACCTGAGGTGATAGAGGGAAGGTATTTTTTGATGGTTTCTATGGATTCGAGACTAAATGATTGGATTTTAATATCTAGGTCTGTCTCAATATTTTGGGAGTATAAAAGAATTTCTTTTGCGATTTTTTTCTCAATACCTGGGTAGAGTGAAGGGTTTTTAATTTCAATTAATATTCCTACTTTAGTACCGTATTGTTCTAGAAATTCATAAAAGGTAGGGATTAGCTGATCTTTATACTCTTCGCTGAACCAGCTACCAGCATCTAGTTGTTTCATTTGAAACAAGGTAAGATCCTTTACAAAACCCTTACCGTTTGTAGTCCGATCCACTGTCGCATCATGGATAATAACGAGCTTGTCATCCAGTGTCATTTGAACATCAATTTCGATATAATCAACACCCATATCTAATGCCTTATCAAAAGCAGCAAATGTATTTTCTGGCGCATATCCAGACGCACCTCTGTGAGCGATATTTAGAATTTTTTTATTTATATTCGCCACTTCAACATAAAAAGGAATGGTACTAAAAAGAAATAACATCAGTATTGTTAAATAAAGAATATGCTCTTTCATTCGATAGATCACATCCTCATACTTTGCTTTATAAGCTATGATATGCGATGAACCCAAAATCTTCACAGTAAATTGGGAAATCAAGATGATAAAGTCCTATAAGAGTATAAAAAAGGTTGCCCCAGAGTGCTAGGCACTTAGGGCAACCTCATTATCATAATGAGAGAGGGTTATCTCTTTCTTTTTTTAGCTGATTCTTCTTTCCCATGTGCTTCTTCTTCAGCAATAATTGCTTCCATAGGAACATGGTTGTTTTTCTTTTGACCATTAATACGGTTTCGGTGTTTTTTACCCATTTACTTTTCGTCTCCTTTACACTATCCTAGTTAGGATTCTTCCTTTTGTTTTTGATTTGAATTAGGCAGGTGCCCACCTTTTCGTGTACTCGGATTGGTTTCATTTGCATGTTGTACAGCTTGTCTTAGCTTTTTACTCATTTTTTGATTGCTCATTGTATCCCTCCTTTTTGATACTCTGTCATTTGTATTATCTCCATTGTTTGTTATAAAATGTTCAAAAAAAGTGCTTGGATTTTAGGTAAAGGTTTGAATGAGGATTTAATTGTGGTATATTCTTTGATTAGAAAGACTTCTTTTTGTCTAAAATGAGGAGGAAAATAATTTGAGTGTACATATTGAGGCTAAACAAAATGAAATTGCAGAAACAATTCTTTTACCAGGTGACCCATTAAGGGCTAAATACATTGCTGAAACCTTTCTTGAAGGAGCAGTATGCTACAATAATGTAAGAGGAATGCTTGGATTTACAGGTACATATAAAGGTCATCGAATTTCTGTTCAAGGAACAGGTATGGGTGTCCCATCCATTTCAATATATGTCAATGAACTTATCCAAAGCTATAATGTACAGAACTTAATTAGGGTAGGTACATGTGGGGCGTTACAAAAAGACGTAAAGGTACGTGATGTTATTCTAGCAATGAGTTCTTCAACTGACTCGCAAATCAATCGGTTAACGTTTGGTGGGGTAGATTATGCTCCAACCGCCTCCTTTGAGTTATTAAAAAATGCGTATGATACAGGTATGAACAAAGGACTAAATCTTAAAGTAGGAAATGTTTTTACTGCTGATATGTTTTATAATGATAATGCTGAACTGGAAAAATGGGCTTCCTATGGTATTCTTGCGATTGAAATGGAAACAACTGCTCTATATACACTTGCTGCGAAGTTTGGAAGAAAAGCTTTATCGATTCTTACTGTAAGTGATCACATTTTAACTGGAGAAGAGACCACAGCAGAAGAAAGACAAACAACGTTTAATGATATGATTGAAGTAGCACTTGATTCTGCAATCATAAAGTAAGAACGAATGAAATTGCTTCGCCAGCATCATAGGTGGAGCTTTTTCTATTATTACCCCAAAATATTGGAGGTGGGAAAACTTGAAACGTATTACTTTCCTAATTGTTGTTATTACACTGGTATTAGCAGGATGTAATCAATTGAATATAAAAGAACTATTCAATGAGCATATTTTTGCTGGTGACAATACACAGATTGATCATACAACGATAAGTAATGAAAATAAAAATGTGGGAACACCCTCAGATGTCGAGGATGAATGGGTATTAGAAGAACAATACTTTAACGACGTATCCAATATGGATGGGATATTGGTGATTCTAAATCCTGAGAATGTTCTTTCATTGGTGAATAAGCAGCATACATTACCAGATTATTATACCCCAGAAGATTTAGTGGCACCGAATGTCGCTTTCTCATTTGGGAATGTAGATGTTCCAAAAAGATACATGAGAAAAGAAGCTGCCGTTGCTTTGGAAAAATTGTTTGAAGCTGCAAAGAATGATGAAATGCACCTATTTGCCGTTTCCGGGTATCGATCCTACAGTGCGCAATTGGCTGTTTTTAATTCTCAAGTAAACAAGTGGGGAAAAGATAAGGCAAATGAAACGGTTGCGATTCCAGGTCAAAGTGAACATCAAACAGGACTAGCTATGGATATTAGTAGTCAAAGCAATAATTTACATTTAACTGAAAGCTTTGGTGAAACACCTGAGGGAAATTGGGTACGGGAAAATGCGCATAAGTATGGGTTTATCATTAGGTATCCTAAAGGAAAAGAAGAAATTACAGGGTATCAATATGAACCATGGCATTTAAGATACGTAGGTGTTAAAATTGCAACACAAATCTATGAAAATCAATTAACATTAGAAGAGTACTTTGATAAGGTAGAGAAAATGTAAATGGAAGAACCATCTGTATTCTTTATGACAGATGGTTTTTTTCTCGTTTAGAGAAGTATGACTTTTTACGTATTTTTAAATTATATTGGTTTTAATATTCAAAAAGGTGGTATTATTCTAGTAAAGGAGTGATTGTACATGACGACACACAAAAAAACTATAAGAGAATTAGTGAATCAATTAAAAGATAAAGGAGTGAATGTTAGTTTAAGTAAATCAAGAAAGATGGTATTAAAAGATAAAGTCTTTCATAAATCATACATAGCGCCAAACCTTACTGTTCAAAACTAATGAATTTGTGTTAGAGTCTACATTTATAGATTCGATAACCTAATTTATTTTTGTATTTTACTGTGTAATATTCATGTAACTCAAATACATCCATATATTGTTGATCAATTTGAGTAGATAATTGGAACTCGGTGCCAATGACTTCATCTGAATCATTTCCATCAGTAAAGGATTGCTCTGTAAAGATCGAAACCTCCTTAAAACCACCACGTTGAAAGAATTGCTTCCATTCTTCTTCCGACAAAATTTCGCTTATTCCATAAAAGTTCTTTAATTCATCTTTCTCTTCGTTACTTAAGAAACCTTCATTTGTCATCTCTATTGCTACTAATATGCCTCCCTTCTTTAGTACTTTTGCCATTTCCCTTATTGACTCTTCCATTTTTGTAAACACCAATACAGACTCCGACAAAATGATATCAAAATGGTCGCTAGGAAAAGATAAGTTTTCTACATCCATCATTTTTATGTCAATATCGAGACCAAGTGATTTACAGCGTTTTTTTGCTTTTTCTACCATAATATGATGCTTATCGATCCCAGTAATATGACAATGATATTTTTGTTTTAAGTGTGCAGCCGTTTGACCTGTACCGCAACCGACATCTAATACAACAGAATTTGAATTAAGATTTTCAGATTGAAGCACCTTTTTTGTTAAATGTAATCCCCCCGGATGAGCCCCTCCTATACCAAACAAAGCCAAGAAATCTAAATAGTTGCCCACATCAATCACCTCATTTTCCTCACCTGCTCCCATACTATGCAATGAACGATCTTATTGGGATGAAAAAATTGACAATGCCTTAATTCACAATATCGACAAACTCTACGTTTTTTAGTGTGACGTTCTTCACAGTGGACTGTTTTTTGCTTAGGTACAATAAGGTCATAAACAACTTCGACATAATGAAATCATGAAAAGCGGAAAAAAACTTATTGGAGTGAAGAAGATGAAACAATTGGAGCGCTCATTTTATTCAAAAACGAGCATGTACGCGTTTTTTGTCACACTGTTATTGTTCATTTCAATGTGGATTAGTACAGACAAATTTACAGATATTGATATGGCATTATTAGGATATATGTTATCTTCATTTATTTTTGCGATTGGATTAACGATCCGATTATCTTCATGGCTCCTGAGACCAGCTACTGCAGAAGTCATAAAAAGAAGCATTTCTAATCTGAAAAATAAGGAACGCACAAAACGAAATGTCACGTCAATCCTTAAAACATTTGTTGATAACATTATCCTACAAAAATTTATCTTCAAGCGCGGGATTTATAGAGGGATTCAACATATTATGATTGCTTGGGGATGTATTGGTTCATTTGCGATTACATTTGGTTTAACATTTGGTTGGTTTCGATTTGATTTAGTGGATCCAGAAACATATCAAATGGTGGTCTTTAATATCCCGACAATAAATATGGTAGCAAATGGGTTATTTGCCGAATTAGTATATAACGGACTAAATATTACAGCAATTATGGTTATGATCGGTGTTTGTATGGCACTTGCAAGAAGATTAGTAAATCAGGATGTCAAAGTCACACAAAGAGCGGAGTTTGATTTACTTCCATTATATATCCTGTTAGCTGTTACTCTATCTGGATTATTATTAACGGTTTCTTATAAATTCTTAGATGGATGGATGCACCATTATATTACACTTGGTCATCAAATTACCGTGGTAATCATGTTAATTTATTTTCCATATGGGAAGTTATTCCATTTACCAATTCGACCATTAGCTACTGCTGTTCCAATGAATTATCAGGAAGTCGTTCAGGTGGATACAAGAGCATGTAAAAAGTGTGGGTCGAATTATAGTAGCGATGATCAAATCGCTGATGTAAAACAGATTTTACATCTTCAAAACTTTGATTTACAACTTGCAGATGGTTCTTTTTTAGCTGACTATTGTCCATCATGCCGAAGAAGAATCCGAGTAATGAAGCAGTTAAATTTAGAAAATTCACAAGGTTCTCCATTTGATCCAATACGCACAATGAATGATATTCAGCCTTCTGGCTTTGGTAAAAAAAGAGCGGAAGAATTTTATAAACTACCAAAAGAAGAACGAGAAAAAGAAGAAGTCTTAAAGTAATTGGGAGGAACAATCATGAGTCAATTTTTAGCAAAAGAAGGGGTTAAAAACTTAATTAAGCCAGGCGAAAAGCTTGTTACAACCCATTGCTGTTATTGTGGGATGCAGTGTGGGATGCATATACGTGTCAATGAAAAAACGGGAAAAGTAGTTGGCGTAGAGCCACGTTATGATTGGCCAGTAACAATGGGGAAAATGTGTCCAAAGGGTGTAACGGCTTATCAAACCGTTGAGCATAAAGAACGATTATTAAAGCCACTTATTAAAAAGAATGGTCAGTTTGTTGAGTCCAGTTGGGAAGAAGCGCTTGATGTCATAGAAGCTAACTTCAAACGCCTTCAAAGAGAGCATGGCAAGGATTCAGTTTCAGTATTTGGTGGAGTATCAATGACAAATGAGAAATGCTATTTAGTTGGAAAATATGCACGTGTTGCACTTGGTACAAGATTCATTGATTATAATGGACGTTTTTGTATGAGTTCAGCGGCTGGTGGTGCATTAAAGACTCTTGGAATTGATAGAGGTTCGACGTTACCTTGGACAGAGCTTGAACACTCTGATTGCTTCTTTATCGCGGGTTCAAATACAGCAGAATGTCATCCAACCAGTATCCAGTGGTTTTGGAAGGCAAAAGACAAAGGTGCAAAGCTGATCGTTGCAGACCCTAGAGAAACACCGACAGCTCGGGTGGCAGATGTCCATCTTGACCTAAAGCCTGGTACTGATTCTGCCCTAGCAAATGGAATTCTTCATTTACTCGTTAAAGAAGGGTATGTTGATGAGCATTATGTAACCACTCGGTGCAATAACTATGAAGAATTGAAACAATCTGTTGAGCATTGGACTCCAGAGTATACCGCTCAAATAACCGGAATAGACCCTGATAAAATTATAAAAGCTGCACATATTTATGGAATGTCAAAGCGCTCGGTTGTTATGTTTGCACGTGGCGCAGAGCAACAATCAAAAGGGGTAGACAATGTAACGCTCTATACATCAATGGCATTGTTAAGAGGGCAAATTGGAAAATTTGCTTCAGGTGTTGCCACGTTTACTGGCCAAGGGAATGGACAAGGTGGACGTGAACATGGTCAAAAATCAGATTTGCTTCCAGGTTATCGAAAAATTACGGATCCTGAAGCAGTTGAGTATATTTCTGACGTCTGGGGAATTGACCCAAAAGATATGCCAGGACCTGGTGTATCAGCTTATGAAATGTTTGATGAAATCCAAAAAGGTTCCATTCGTGCAATGCATGTAATCTGTAGTAATCCGGCAGTTTCTGCTCCAAATGTAGAATATATATGGGAAGGCTTTAAGAAATTAGATTTCTTAGTGGTGAGTGATTTCTTCTTATCAGAAACAGCGGAGTTTGCTGATGTTGTACTTCCTGCAACCTCATGGGCAGAGGATGAAGGAACAACAACGAATTTAGAGGGACGTGTGATTCGAATTCGAAAGGTTCGAGAACCACTTGGAGAATCAAAAACAGATTGGGAAATCATCTGTGAAATTGCAAAACGAATGGGAAAAGAGAAGCATTTTCCATATCAAAATGCTAGAGAAATTTTTGAAGAGTTTCGTCTTGCAACAAAAGGTGGAAAAGCTGACTATTATGGGATTACATGGGAGCGTATTGATAAAGAGGATGGAGTTTTTTGGCCATGTCCTTCAGAAGATCATCCTGGAACACCAACGATGTTTAAAGAAAAGTTTGGCACACCTGATGGAAAAGCGAATCTTGCGATCGTAGATTGGAAAGAACCAGGTGAGACGCCGACAAAAGAATTTCCACATATTTTAACAACCGGTCGTGTCGTGTTCCATTATTTGTCTGGTAGTCAAACAAGACGTGTCGACTTTTTAAGGGAGCAATGTCCTGTTCCCTATACTGAAATGCATCCTGAGCTTGCAGGTCAATATAACCTTTCTAACGGAGATAAGATCAAACTAACAACACCAAGATCTGAAATGATCCTAGATGTTCGATTAACAAAAGCGATTCGAAAAGATACGGTGTTTGTACCATATCACTGGGGAAAAGAGTTATCCGTTAATAAATTAACGAATCCGAGTTTAGACCCAACATCAAGAATGCCTGAATTTAAGGTGTGTGCTGTTAAAATCGAAAAGGTATAAAACTTACGGAGGGGGGAACTAACCATGAATAAAATCATGTACCTAGAATTTGAAAGATGTATCGGCTGCCGTTCCTGTCAAGCAGCCTGCCGCGAATGCGGAGATCACGATGCAAAAGAAAGAAACTATGTTGAATACGTAGATTTTATGGAAAGTAGACAAACGTTTCCGATGCTTTGTATGCAATGTAAAGATCCGGCTTGTGCAAGAGTATGTCCTGCAAATGCCATTCAAATAACAGAAGAGGGCGTTGTCCTTTCAGCAATGGAAGAAAAATGTATCGGCTGTCGTAATTGTACCTTTGGTTGTCCATTTGGTATTCCTAAGTTTGATTTTGAAGAGAATAAAATGTACAAGTGTGATATGTGCTATGATCGTTCAAAACATGATATTGCCCCAATGTGTGCTTCAGTATGCCCAAGTGATGCAATCCGTTTTATTGATTTTGAAGAAATGCAGGCATTACGTAGAAGAAGAACTCAAATGAATTTAGTTGAAGGGAAAAAACCACAAGAAGGTAATAAGTGGCAATATGTTCCGGAATTCTTCGGGGTATATTCAGACTAATGATGTACGAATACCACTCATGTACGTACAAAAAAAGGAGGACATGAGATGAGTGAGAAAAAAAAGCTTGGTCGAAATTCAAAAGACACAAGTGATGATATGATTAATTTAGTTGATAATGTGAATCGTCAGGATGATTTAAAATATAATCGCCGGTCATTTCTAAAGACGGCGGTAGCTGCATCCGTCACTCTTGGAATTGCGACATTGCCTTTTTCAATAAAGGCAATGTTGGATGATGGGGAGGAAGACTCAGAGAAAGTAGAAATTGCAAAAGTTTCTGATCTAAAGAAAGGTGAATCACTAAATTTTAATTATCCGACTGAGAACGAACCTGCTATTTTAGTTTTTACTAAAGAGGGAGAGTATAAGGCTTACAACAACAAATGTACACATTTGCAATGTCCGGTCTTTTATGAAAAGGAGCAAGATATTTTACTTTGTCCATGCCACCAAGGATTTTTCGATGTAAATAATGGCCATCCAGTTGCAGGTCCTCCACAGCGAGAATTACCTTTAATCGAATTAGAAGTAATAAATGACGCCATTTATGCTATTGGAAGGAAGATTCGTCATGGCTAAAAAGATCTGTTGGGCAATCATCTTTATTACACTAGCAATTAATGTGATTATGCTCCATCATACCATTGAATCATACTTCGGCTTAGACTATGGTCACGTGTACACGAATACAATCATTGCTATCGTGTCATCATTTATCGCAATCGCCACTTATTTTTATTGGAGAAAGCTTGAATATAAAAACAAATAATACATGTTTAAAAGTCACTAGAGAATAGTGGCTTTTTTACACTTATAAAACTGAAGATGCGTATAGAAATGAAGGAAGGGATTATCCTAATGAGTAAAAGAGGTGAAAAGGATGAACCATGATA
>JBEQAC010000125.1:0-9585 GCA_041640535.1 Bacillaceae bacterium | reverse complement strand
GGGAAATAAGAACAACAAGCGTAAGCCACGGACTGATCCAAAGCATCATGATGATGATTCCCACAATTGTAATAACTGAAGTAATCATTTGTGACAGTGCTTGCTGCAAAGAATTCGTAATATTATCCATATCATTGACCGCACGGCTTAAAATATCTCCATGTGGGTGCTGATCAAAGTATTTTAATGGTAATCTTGTTAATTTTTCATTTACCTGTTGGCGAATCTCTGCACTTGTTCTTTGGGACACATCTGCCATGATATATTGCTGTAAAAAAGCAAACAAAGATGATAATAAATATAAACCCATTAATAATAGTAGAATCTTTCCAATAAAATCAAAATCCACTCCAGTTCTTGTCGTAAAACTAGTAAATAAAGATGTCGTCGCATCTCCTAAAAGCTTTGGACTAATCACGTTAAATAAAGTGGAGAGAATCGCTGCGATTCCTACAAAAATCAACGAATAGGTTCTAGGCTTTAAATACGCAACCAACCGCCAGAGTGTCTTCTTAAATTGTTTTGGTTTTTCTCCAGCAATCATTGGCCCTGGACCAAATCCAGGTCCTCTTGGCGGAGGAGAGTTCTGCTGTCTATTATTTACCTTTTCACTCATGCGGTCTCCTCCTCAGTTTGTTGTGAAGAAACAATTTCTTGGTAAATTTTATTTTCTGCTAGCAGTTGCTTATGAGTCCCAATACCAGCAATTTTCCCTTCATTTAGTACAATAATCTGGTCTGCATCAACAACGGTATTCACTCGTTGTGCCACTAGAATAATGGTTGCATTTCTTGTTTCTTGTTTTAATGCTCTTCTTAACTCTGCATCCGTTTTATAATCGAGTGCAGAGAAACTATCATCAAATAAATAGACTTCTGGTTTTCGAATCAAGGCACGAGCAATCGATAATCGTTGCTTTTGTCCTCCAGAGAGGTTCGCTCCTGCTTGTTCTACTGTTGAATGTATACCATCTTCCTTTTCATTCACAAAATGAGTAGCCTGTGCAGTAGACAATGCTTGGGTGATTTCTACCTCACTAGCATCCTGCTTCCCAAATCGCATATTATCAGCAATGCTTCCTCTAAATAATGAAGCTTTTTGAGGAACATAACCAATTTTCTCTCGAAGTGTTTTTTGTTTCATCTTTCTAACATCAATTCCAGCTACTAGAATTTGACCATCTTCGATATCATAAAAGCGTGGAATCAGCTTCACAAGTGTACTTTTTCCAGATCCTGTACTCCCAATAATCGCTGTTGTTTGCCCTGGTTTTGCATGAAAGGATATGTTCTCAAGTGCAGGTTTTTCTGCCCCCGCATATCGAAAAGTTACATTTTTAAATTCCACATGCCCTTCTAATCCAGAACTTTGCTCTTCAACCTCCGGATCCGAGACTTCTGGTTTTAGCATAAGTACCTCATTAATCCTTTTAACAGATGCTTGTGCACGAGGGATCATCACTAGTGCCATCGACAACATAATTAAAGAAAATAAAATCATTCCAGCATACTGTAAAAATGCCATTAAGTTTCCTACTTGCATTTGGCCTTGATCGATTCGAATCGCCCCAAACCATATGATCGCGATGTTCGTAAAATTCATAATAATCATCATAAAAGGAAACATTAGTGACATAATTTTATTTACTTTGATCCCCGTATCACGAAAATCTTCATTCGCTTGGTTAAAACGAGTTTTCTCAAATTCCACTCGATTAAAAGCCCTTACAACCCGAATCCCAATTAACCCCTCACGAATTAATAAATTTAACCGATCCGTCTTTTTCTGTAATGCAGTAAAATAAGGAATTGCTTTCCGAGTGATGAAAAAGATAACGATCGCTAAAATAGGCAATGCTCCTAGAAAAACTAGGGACAAACCAGGGTCACGAGAGACAGCTAAAATGATTCCACCAACAAGCATCAATGGTGCCCTTGTCATGATTCGAAGCAACATATTTAAAACATCTTGTACTTGCTTCACATCATTTGTCGTTCTTGTAATTAATGACGCAGGACCTAATTTATCAAATGATTGTAAAGATAAATTTTCTACATTAATAAAAAGTTTACGTCTCACATCTCTTCCAAAACCGAGTGCGACCTTCGACGCAAAATAGGACATGGCAACCGTTAGTAAAACAGCCGCGATTGCACAAACAATCATCCATCCACCAACCTTTAAAATATAAGGCACATCATTATTTACAATTCCAACATCAACAACATCTGCCATTAAGGTCGGTAAAAATAATTCCAACAAAATAGCCATTAACGTTAAAATGATAACGTAACCAATTTGTAAGGAATATGGTCTTAATAATCGAAGCATCCCCATCATGTTTCTATCACTTCCTAAATAGTTAAGTATGTTAAATATTCACCATATTATATATTTTTATGCTTTTACGTGAAAAAGTCAACAAAAAAATAAGCAGTTCGAGGAGGGTGTACTCGAACTGCCTTTTTATAGTTTTATAGAATTTCTTTAAACATCTCAATAACTTCTTCTTTTGTAGGTTGAAATGGATTTCCAGGTGCACAAGCATCCTTTAGCGAGTTTTCAGCGAGCTTTTCTAGATCAACTTCAAAGAGAGACAGTATCGTCTCTCTCCCTTTTATATAGAAAGTACTCCTTCAATTGGAGTAACCCCAAAGGCTTTTGCTAAATCTGCAAGCTCTTGATCAGTAATCAATTGCTTAATTCCACCTTGATGAGAATGGATGATTGTATAGATTTGAGCAGCTTTTTCTGCTGTTTCAATTAATCCAAATGTCTCATCCATGGTTGTACCTGCACCAAAGATTCCGTGAAACGGCCAGATAACCAATCGATGATCTGTCATTTTTGCGGCTGTACTTTGACCGATCGCGTCCGTTCCCGGCACCATCCAAGGTAGGATGCCTACTCCATCGGGGAAAACAACGATACATTCAGTACACATTTGCCATAATGTTTTCGTAAAGCTTTTTTCATCTAGTTCATGGGTAAATGTCATTCCTAATATATTTGTTGCATGGTTATGCATGATGATACGATGATTTTCATCAACTTTAAGACGAGCAATATGACTCATAAAATGTGATGGTAATTCACTCGTTGGTTTCCCGCCATCTGCAAAGCCCCAGAGTATATCGATCATATGACCCGTTCCATCTACTCGAATAATCCCTAAGCAATCTTCTGGGTTATCTTTTACATTTTTAAAATATTTCCCTGATCCAGTCACGATAAAGTATTTATTTGCCAGCTCTGGTACTGGAAAATCTAAGAGAGCTGAACGAACTGGACAATTCACATC
The DNA here is from genome assembly GCA_041640535.1 of Bacillaceae bacterium. Lineage (GTDB taxonomy): Bacteria > Bacillota > Bacilli > Bacillales > Bacillaceae_L > Litchfieldia. The sequence continues at coordinate 6,284 of JBEQAC010000125.1, read as the reverse complement.
CAAGTATGGCTTTACTTCCTCTTCTTTTAATAGGTAACTAATGTTTCCACCATTACGCTCATCCCAACCAAGTCTCCACATATTATAAGTTGCTGCAACCATTTCCTTAACAAACGGGGCAGATAGAACAGAATTATTTATGATAAAATTATTAATTTCATTTTCATTGATCATGACGATCATCTCCTTTTGTTTACGTGCTTTTATATTTAAAACGATATCTTATACTCTTATAATATAACCAAACCAACATAAAATCAACATAAACAAAACATTATTTGTGGATTTATATTTGATTTTTCTTTATTTAGACACATCTTTTTGTCTGTTTTATGTCATAAAACAAAAACAAACCCACTAAGAGGTTGTTTTTTCCTCAATAGCGGGCTCACTTGTTTCATATTTATCTTTGAGATAGCACATCTTTTTCATAGCTTTTAACTTCCTCAAGCCATGACTCTTTAACTGGAACTCCCATTTGCTCACAATAGTAATCCCAGATTGCACCGAATGGATATGTTTTGAACTCCTCGATTAATGCTAATCTTTCAGTGAAATTACCTTCTTCTTGTAATTGCTTTAAGTGTTCATTTGGAACCAGCATTGCATATAATAATGCTTTAATCATATTACGTGTACCAATCGTCCATGCAGCAATACGGTTAATGCTTGCATCAAAGAAATCAAGGCCAATGATGACTTTGTTTAATGCATCATTACGAACGATTTCAAGCGCAATTTCACGTAGCTCATCATCTAATGTCACGACATGATCACTATCCCAACGAACAGGTCTTGAAACATGTAGTGCTACTTTATCGCTATATAGAAGCATAGAAGAAATTTTGTTAGAAACTGTTTCTGTTGGGTGATAATGTCCTGTATCTAATAGGCATAGCTTATTGTTCTTTAAAGCATAACCAAGATAGAATTCATGAGAACCTACAACATATGATTCTGAACCAATCCCAAATAATTTACTTTCAACTGCATCTAAATTGTACTTTTCATCAATTTGTTCTGCAAAAATTTTATCTAATGACTCTTTTAATCGTACTCTCGGAGTTAAACGATCACTCGGAGTATCTTTGTAGCCATCTGGAATCCAAACGTTTGTTAAACATGGGGTTCCGAGCTCTTTTCCGAAGTATTCACCAATCTTACGGCTTGCAATACAATGTTGAATCCAAAATTCACGAATTTCTTCATTTGGATGTGAAAGTGTAAGACCATCTGCTGCTTTTTCATGTGAGAACAATGTTGGGTTAAAATCTAATCCCAGACCTTGTTCTTTCGCCCAGTTTACCCATCCTTCAAAATGCTTCGGTTCTAGTTGGTCTCTCTCTACAACTTCTCCATTTGTTTCAGCATAGATCGCATGAAGATTTACACGGTGCTTCCCAGGAATTAGAGAAAGTGCCTTTTCTAGGTCCTGCCTTAATTCTTCAGCGGTTCTAGCCTTTCCAGGATAATTACCAGTTACATCAATCCCACCAGATAATTCACTTTGGTTTACTTCAAACCCACCAACATCATCACCTTGCCAGCAATGAATGGAGATTGGCACGTTTTTTAATTGCTCGATTACATGATCAACATCAATTCCCCATTTTTCATATTGTTGCTTTGCATTTTCAAAATTTGCTTTGACTGACATCTTCGATCATCCCTTCCATTAGTTTACATATGATTCCGATTTGATAAACTTCTTCACTTCAAATGAATTTTTAATCAGTGTTCTAGCTTCTTGGATATCTTGCATGACTTCAAGAGCCATTAACTGAGCAACGATATTACCAATGGCAGTTGCTTCTACTGGACCTGCGAAAACTTCTTTTTTCGTCACATCCGCGATCAGTTGATTTAACATTTCATTTTGACAGCCGCCACCAATGACATTAATTTTTGTAAATTCTTGCTCATATATTTCTTCTATCTCTTTGATTGCTTTTTGATAGCTCACTGCTAGACTATCAAACACACATTTCGCAACCTCGCCTGGTGTACTAGGAACGGGTTGATTTGATTCTTTACAGTAGTTTTGAATTTCTATCACCATGTGTTCGGGCTTTAGGAATCGGTCTTCATCTACATTCACAATAGAAGTAAAGTCCCCTGCTTCCTTCGCTAATTCAACGAGTCGTGCAAACGAATACTGATCATCATAATTTCGTTTAACTTCCTGTATCATCCATAAGCCCATGATGTTTTTCAAAAATCGATAGCGATAATCAATTCCACCTTCATTGGTAAAATTGTAATCTAGCGCTTTATTAATACAAATTGGAAAGCGATTTTCAACACCAATTAATGACCAAGTTCCTGAGCTTATATAAATGGTATCCTCTAGTTCAGGTACCGAAATGACAGCAGACCCTGTATCATGAGTGGCTGGTAAAACCACCTTGATATCGCACCGAAATTCTGAAACGAGCTCATCTTTTAATCCGCCTAAAATGGTCTTGGGAGCTTTAATTTCATGGAACATTTCTTTATTAATCCCTAGCTGATCTAATAGGTTATGGTCCCATTTTTTTGTAAAGGCGTTAACAAGCTGTGTTGATGTTGCATTTGTATACTCATTTGCTTTTATTCCTGTTAAAAGATAGTTTAAATAGTCTGGAATCATTAAAAATGATTTCGCTTTTTCTAAGATCTCAGGATTACTTTTCTTGATTGAATAAAGCTGATAAATCGTATTAAATTTTTGAAATTGAATACCTGTTTCTAAATACAGACGCTCTTTTGAAATGATGCTAAAAACTTCCTCCATCATCCCATCTGTTCGCGGATCACGATAGGCTACCGCATCTGTTAGTGGTTCATCATTTTCATCCAATAAAACAAAATCAACCGCCCATGTATCAATCCCAATACTATCAGGCTTAATACCTGTATCTATACATTTCTTTATTCCTGTTTTGATTTCGGAAAATAATCGATCCACTTCCCAACAGAAATGCTTCCCTTTTTGGACAATTTTGTTTTCAAAGCGATGGATTTCATCAAGCTGTAATTGACCATCCTTTAAATAACCAAGAATCAGCCTTCCACTTGATGCACCAATATCGACTGCTAAACTATACTTTGTCATGAGAGTCACCCTCTTTAATGAAAACGTTTTATATATAGATAATACGCTAAAACCTCACTTTTTTTAATGTCGAGAATTACTTATTTATTGTCCTTATTTGCCAAGAAAAAAGAGAGCACTCAGTGATTTGATTTCACTAATTGCTCTCTATATTGCTTTGGAGTTTGTCCATATTTATTTTTAAAAATCCGATAAAAATAACTGATGTTATCATATCCTACTTCATCTATAATCGAGGTAATCGGTAGGTCGGTGCTTTCTAGTAACTCTTTCGCTTTACTTAGTCTTTTTTCTTGAAGGAGCTCCTTAAATGTATAGTTTGTTGCTTTTTTGATCGTTTTACTTAAAGCATAATGTGGTTGTTTAAGTTTGTCTGCCAATTCAAAAAGTGACGCTTCTTTAAATTGTTCTTCAATATACTTTAACGACTCTACGATCAAAGAATGCTGTAGCGAATATTCTCTTCGATGTGAAATCTTATCAGAATGCTTAATCAATTCAATGATTAAAAGTCCCATGTACAGTTTAATAGAAGACTCCGATAAAAAGGAAGGATACATGATTTCAAAAATAATTTTCTTTAATAGTTCTTGTATACTTTCAACTTCCGCAATTTCAAAATATAGAAATTGTCCATTTTGCGTATTGTTATAAAGACTATTAATTAAAAAATCGCTCATCATATTTTCTGAAGTTAAATAGGAAAAAATAAACTCAAAAAATTGAGGCTGAATAATAAAATTAATAACAATATCTTCTTTTCCACATGCTTCGATTTCATGCTCAATATGTTGATTTAAAAATAGTAACTCACCTTTTTGTAGAGTGATTGATTCATTTCCCACTTTTTGTGTAAGCGTACCATTGTATACATAATTTATTTCAATGTAATTATGTTTATGTTTAGGAAAATCAATAAAACGAGTATGTTTTCTTACCATAATCATTTTATCGTTAGGCAAGAATTTCTCACTTTCGATTATAAAGTTTGATTGACTTGTATAGATATCCTTCATTACTTGATTGCTTGATTCAAGAACCACTTGTTCTTCTTCTGTCAATTCCATTAGCTCATGTAAAAGATTCATGGACACTTTTCACCTCATCTCCCTACTCTCTTCATTTTAACTATGAATGCAGAAAATAACAAACGCGTTAGAGGTCTCAAAATAAGGATTTTAAGATCTCTAACGCGTTTGTATATAGTTAGACTATGAAACTGTCGTAACTGGAATGTTTTTCTCTTGAATTTCATGTAAATAAGTAGATGAAAGATTTGTGTCTGTAATGATTTGATGAACTTGATTCAATCTCGCAACCTGTACAAATGTTCGAACACCAAATTTTGTTGAATCTACTAATAAAATCGTTTGATCTGAGATTGACATCATTTGCTTTTTTAATAACGCCTGCCATTCATTCGAATCACTCAACCCAGCATCTAAATGAACACCCTTACAGGAAATAAAAGCTTTATTGACATGGTACATTTGCAATGATCTCTCTGCAAGTGGACCAACAAATGATAGAGATTCAGGTAACAGCATTCCCCCTGTGGAAATAACTTTTATCTGTTCTTTCATACTGAGTTCAAATGCAACCTTGATTGAGTTTGTAAGTACAGATAATGGCATATCAGGCAATTCCTTAGCCATATACCACGCTGTTGTACTAGCATCTAAAACAATTTGATCTCCTGGATTAATTAGTTTCACTGCCTCCTTTGCAATTTTTCGTTTTTCAGAAGCATTGGTAATTTCTCGCTCCAGAAATGGGATTTCTGTTTCTTCTTTTTTTATACTAACGGCTCCACCATGACTTCGACGGAGTAATTCCTCTTTCTCTAGCTTTTCGAGATCTCTTCGGATCGTTTCTTCTGTTACGCCAAACATTGCGCTTAACTCCGAAACTCTCACACTTAGCTTCTCATTGACTAATTCTACAATTTTTTGATGTCGTTCTGCGACCAGCATGCTTTCTCCTCCCTCATGAGAAAGTAATTAAAAAAGGTGAGCGTTCACCCACCTTTTTCATATGTCCAAAAGTACTATACCATACCTATTATTATCTAGTAAACGCAGCAGGTACTCCACCATCAACTGTTAACATACATCCAGTTGTTTTATCTGCTTTTGACGATGCAAAGAATGCAATAGATTCAGCGATATCACTTGGATAGATATTCACTAATAGCGTCGTACGCTTACGATAGTGCTCTTCTAATTGATCTGGATGAATTCCATAGGCAGCCGCACGCTCTTCACGCCATCTTGATCCCCAAATGGCAGATCCTTGAAGTACTGCATCAGGTAATACAGAGTTCACTCGAATTCCATATTCTCCACCTTCAGCTGCAATACATCTTGCTAAATGAGTTTCAAGTGCTTTGGCAGAGCTGTAAGCAGCAGCATTTTTACCAGCGTAAACAGAGTTTTTCGAACCGATAAACACCATGTTTCCACCAATTCCTTGCTCCTTCATTTGCTTAAATGCTTCACGAGCAACTAGGAAATAACCAGTACCTAAAACATTCATGTTTAAGTTCCACTCTTGTAATGTAGTTTCATCAATAGGGCTTGAAGTAGCAAGACCCGCATTGTTAACAATAATATCAACCCCACCATACGTTAGAGCTGTTTGTTCAAATGCAGCTTGTACTTCTTCTTCCTTCGTTACGTCCATCTTAACGGCAACTGCACGACCTTCACCATATTGTTCATTAATATCAGCCGCAATCTTTTGAGCACCTTCAAGATTAAGGTCAGCCACAACAACATGCGCACCTTCAGAAACAAAGCGACGGCATGTTTCACTACCAATACCACCTGCTCCCCCAGTCACAAGTGCAACCTTACGTGAAAACTCCGCTTCCGCTGGTGCAAGAGATAGCTTATAAAGCTCTAATGGCCAATATTCAATGTTATAAGACTCATTTTCATTTAATGATACGAAATTTCCAAGAGCAGTTGAGCCTTTCATTACCGCTATCGCACGGTGATATAATGCGCCACTAACATTTGCCATGACTAAGTTTTTACCTGTATTCACCATCCCAATTCCAGGAATTAAAATAATACGAGGTGCAGCTTCGAACATTGTATCGCCTTCGTTTTTATTGCGCTCGAAATAGCTTGCATATTCCTCTTTAAAGCTAGCAACACCCGCTTTTACTTTCTCAATTAAGCTGTCG
>JBEQAC010000124.1:0-9604 GCA_041640535.1 Bacillaceae bacterium | reverse complement strand
TACAAGCATTAGAGGAAAATGGTGGAGGTAACGCAATTTCAGAAGCGGTGAAACGTGCAGCTGAACGCTCAAAAGAAATAAGCTCACAGCTTCAGGGTACGAAAGAAATGGTTTCAGCTAACAAAAAAGCAATTTAGAGGTACTTTTTTAAAGTTAAAAACAAACAATGAAGATACAGGAGTGATAGGATGACGGCCCAAGACGTCAATAACCTACGGGTTGTTATAAAAATAGGAAGCAGCTCACTTACGAGCCGGCAGGGAGAAATTAGCCGAAAAAAACTCGAGAAACTAGTGGATGAAGTTGTTCAGTTAAAGGATGAAGGACATGAAGTCGTACTCGTTTCATCAGGAGCGGTAGCTGCAGGTTATCGTAAGCTGGGATGCATTGATCGACCAATCACATTACCAGAAAAACAAGCCGCTGCTTCCATCGGCCAAGGGCTATTAATAGAGGCTTATTCTGAGTTGTTTTTATCTCATGGCTACGTTGCTTCCCAAATCTTAATTACAAGGGGAGATTTCTCAGATGAAACCCGTTATAACAATGTTCGAAATACGATTGATGTATTGTTAGAGCGTGGGATTATTCCAATTGTAAATGAAAATGATACAGTGACGGTTGATCGGTTGAAATTCGGAGATAATGATACGCTTTCTGCAAAGGTAGCGGGACTTGTAGAAGCGAATAGGTTAATTATCCTTTCAGATATAGATGGCTTATATACATGTGATCCAAGGAAAAATGAGCAAGCGGTATTGTTGGAAACAGTCAATGAAATTACACCTGAAATTGAAGCGGCAGCTGGTGATTCCGGAAGTGAAGTTGGAACTGGCGGAATGAAATCAAAAATTGATGCTGTCAAAATAGCGATGACACTTGGAATCGACATCTTTTTAGGAAAAGCAAGTCTTTCAAATATCTTAATTGATGCGTTACACGGGAGAGCAAAAGGAACCTATTTTAAAGTGGTAGAGGGAACCATTAGCTTGAATCAAAAGAAACAATGGATAGCCTTTAACTCTGGTCCAAAAGGGAAAATAACCCTTAAAGCTCATGCAAAATCCATTTTGATTGAGCAAAAGCAAAGTGTCTTTATGAATGATGTCCAAGAAATTGAAGGGCATTTTGAAGCGGGCACGGTTATTCGATTAGAAGATCATCGTGGGGAAGAAATTGGGCTGGGGATTGTAAATTATTCTGCTGAGCAACTTCTAGAGCAATCAACAGAACAAGAAGTTAACCCAGTAGTAAATATCGACGACTTTGTATGTCATTTGGAACTATCAATACCGTCAGGATTATAAAATTGGAGGGATTGGATGAGCGTAATTGAAAAAAACAATGTGGAAGTTCAGGCTATCTCTGCAAAAACAGCTGCTAAACAACTAAGCTTACTCACAACAGCAGAAAAGAATGCAGCATTGCAGACGGTAGCAGACCATTTAGAAGCAGAGTATAAAACCATTCTACAAGCCAATGAAAAGGATTTAGCAGAAGGTAGAAAAATAGGCTATGATGAGGCGTTTATGGATAGACTTGCCCTAACAAAGGAAAGAATTTATGAGTTTGCGGAAGGGTTAAGAGAGGTAGCTAAATTAAAAGATCCTACAGATGAGGTCCTATCCAGTTGGACATTAGAAAACGGGCTAAAGGTGGAGAAAGTAACGGTACCATTGGGTGTGATTGGGATGATTTACGAGGCACGACCAAATGTAACGGTTGATGCAACAGGTCTTGCCTTAAAATCTGGGAATGCGATTATCTTAAAGGGTGGATCCTCAGCTATTGTGACCAATTCGATTATTGTGGAAGTCATGCACCGAGCTCTTGAAACGACTAAGATTCCAAAAGAAGCGGTACAATTTATTGCTAGTACAGACCGAGAAACAACACAGCAGTTATTTACGATGAAAGAGCATATTGATGTGCTCATTCCAAGAGGAGGGGCTTCTCTTATCAATGCAGTTGTAACCAATGCAACGGTTCCAGTGTTAGAAACGGGTGTAGGTAACTGTCATATCTATATCGATAAAGAAGCAGAGGTTGAAAAGGCATTAAAGATTCTCGTCAATGCGAAAACAGATCGTCCTGCCGTATGCAATGCAGCAGAAACAGTCATCATTCACAAAGATTGGTTCATGAAAAACCTAGAATCTTTGATTCAGACCTTTAAACAGCATGGAATCTCAGTTCATGGCGATGAACTGGCGGTTAAACATATCCCAGGAGCTAAACTGGCCGATGAAAGCGACTGGGCAAATGAATACTTAAGTTTAAACATTGCACTTAAGGTGGTTGACCATCTAGACGAAGCAATTGAGCATATCGATCAGTATGGTACGAAGCATTCTGAAGCGATTATTACTGAGGATCAGCGATCAGCCTCAAAGTTTATGAAACTTGTAGATGCATCTGCACTCTATCACAATGCTTCAACAAGGTTTACAGATGGGGGAGCTTTAGGTTTTGGTGCAGAAATTGGCATCTCCACCCAAAAACTACATGCTCGTGGTCCGATGGGGCTACCAGCTTTAACTACTATAAAGTATATGATGACAGGTGATGGGCAAGTCAGATAATCTGAGAAAGAGGCTATCCCTAATTTCTAGGGATAGCCTCTCCTTAGAGTGATTACATCGCACTTTTCTTAAGTTCAAGATCAACAGTTTTAAGTTTAATAGCCTGCCAATCAGTACGATAGAATCGAATCATGACCGTAATTCCAAATACAGTGATAAATGTGTAAAGAGAAATCCAAGCACCAATGCTTGCTAAACCTAACACAAAGGTTAATAAATAAGCCAATGGTACAAATAATAACCAACCTAGTATCAAGGATGTTTTTAGAAGGAAAGAAGTATCACCAATCCCTCTTAATCCACCAGCATAGAAGTTTAAGAGTCCGTCAAACAGCTGTAAGAACGCAGAAATCATAATCAACCTTCCAGCTAATTCATAAACCAGGGGATCTCCTGTGTAAATTCTGGCAATCGGTTCTGCCAAGACAAATTGTATAATTCCTAGCACGAGGAGAAAGATACTTCCGATAATCGCTGTATTTGTACCAGCTTTTCTAGCTTCTGATGGGCTGCCCTTACCAATTTCTTGACCCACAAGAATCGTTGCAGTCGAACCGAAAGCAAAAGCAGGCATAAAACCAAGGCTCATGACACTAAGGGCTACCTCATTGGCTGCCAAAGCATTTGTCCCTAATCTAGTTACAAAAGCTGTAAAGACAAACATTGACATTGCGATGGAAAACTCTTGAATCCCTAATTTTGAGCTTTCACCAAGGATCAATTTTGATTCAGAACGGTTAAATGGAACCTTTGAACGAGTTTCAAATTTAGAATGAAGACGAATAAAATATACATAAGCACAGAAAAGAAATGTAGCAGCTTCACCAATTAAAATCGCAAGACCTGCACCGTACACTCCTATTTCAGGAAGTCCTAATTTTCCGTATGTTAGTCCATATGTTAAGTAAATCATGATGGCGCTACCAATTAACGTGCTAATCATCGGGGTTTTTGTATCCCCTATCCCACGTAAGAATCCATGAAAAACAAAGATAAAGATAGAAAACAGCATTGCAAAAAAACGTATTTGTAAATAACCCTTTCCTTCTTCAATCATCTCAGGTGAGCTACCGAGTACTTTTAAGATTATTTCGGGTAAAAATAACCCCACAGTGAATAAAATAATACAAGCAATGGCACAGAGATAAAATGCAATATACGTTCGTTCAATCCCTTTTTTCATCGTATTTGAGCCGTAATTCTGGGCGACTAAGTAATTCACCGTGTGCCCAATACCTGAAAATAAGGCCCAAGCATTATACATAATAATATTCGATACACCAACAATAGCGATGGCGAGTGCACCTAATTGCCCAACTAAAATCAGATTGATTGTACCTGTGAGCGTCATGGATGCAAATGAAGCAATGGATGGAATGGCTAGTAAGAGAATCTTTTTCCAGTCTTTGAGCATGTTCTACTTCCCCTAATTATTTAATTTTTTTAGTTTATTATAAACGCAATTTAGGAAAAAGAGTGGAAATTTTCGAAAAAAATTATTGCTATAAAATATGTGAAAGTCCATCTTCCTAGGTGTGTAATCTTTACAATTAAGATATAATGAATAGTAAACGAAGTCGGAAAGGAGTTTTTATAAAATGACAGAACAATCAAATCATGAGCAACATGAAACACCAGTAGAGAAGAAGAAAGTAAGCCTACAAGAGCTGATGAAACAACAGCTTGCAAATAAAAAACAAGCTCAAGCAAAGGGGCAAAAGCATGGCCTTGCGGCAAATCAAAAAATGAGAAGTCAACAAACAAAGAAACCAAGCAACACAAGACGTAAAATGGGTGTTTAAATAGATTATGGAGAGGTTGTCCCCCATTGTGCTTTTAAAAAGCATAGGGTCAACCTCTTTGTTATTTTAGTGAATTACAAATTTTAACAATTTATATTGATGTTCATAGGCGATAGAATTAAAAAAACTAAGGTGATGAAAGTATGAATGTAACAAATGAAAGTGAACTTAAAACGAGGACATTGTTATGGTTTTTCATTCCATTAGGAGTTTCTGCTAGTCTTGTAACTTTATCTCATATCATTATTAATAGTACATTAGCAAGAGCGGAAAATTCTGAATTAATTATTGCTAGCTATGCAATAGCGATGAGCTTGTTTGCTCTTACTGAAAAACTAGCGGTTATTCTTAGACAAACATGCTCATCTTTAGTAAGAGATAAGAATTCATACAAATTGATGACTTATTTCACCTTTTATCTCATTGGTAGCTTGCTGATAGTTTCATTAGCGGTGGCGTATACATCAGTAGGAAATTTTATTTTTTCAACCATTTTTGGTGTAAAGGACAATATGGTTTCACAAATAAAGGACATTTATCAGGTATTAATATTTGTCACGATTTTTTCAGCTTTACGGTGCCTTAGTCACGGCATCATTATTTACAACCGACAAACCAAATGGTTAACGATTGGCATGGTTATTCGGTTAGTGGGTATGTACGCACTATCACTTTTCTTTATTAAATCTGGGATGATTTCAGGGAAAACAGGGGCTTACATATTTCTAACTGGAATGATTATTGAATGTGTGATCAGCATGATTGAAGCCCGAACGCTTGTCCGGAAAATGCCTGAAACTAGTCCCGAGAAGATTGAATCGAAGAAACAAATCTTCCGCTTTTATAGCCCGTTAATGTTATCTTCTATCATTACAGTGATCATAGGTCCAACCATTAATGTGTTTTTAGGTAAAACGGGTGATATTGAGCTTGCAATTGCAAGTTATGCCATTGCTCTAAGTGTTACGCATTTATTCCTAAGCTTCTTCTCCTATATTCATCAGATTGTCATTAATTTTTATAAGAATCATGAGGTAAAAGTAAAGACTTTTTCTTTGATTTTAGGGTTTATTCCATTTACATTATTAGGTTTCTTTTGTTATACAGATATCGGGCCTTTATTTATGGAACACTTCATGGGAGTAAAAGGTAGATTATTAGATACTAGCTTACAAGTTTTAAAAATATTTATGCTAATGGCCCTGGTATTCCCGTTTGTAGACTTTTTTAATGGACTTTTAATGCTGCATAAACAAACGAAATTTACGATTTTTTCACAATCCACTAACCTCATTCTTACAGTCATTCTACTTTTCATTGGAGTTAAGTTTTTCGCAGGGTGGAATGGAATGATTGGCGCCTTTGCTCAATCGATGGGATTGCTTGCTGAATTAATTGTGGTTAGTAGTATTGTAAATTCAACTGAACGTTCCAAAGGAAGAAGTAGTATTTTTGTTATTAAGGGATTAGTGGAAAAGGCAAAGTAAAAGACAAATGGCTGACCATCATAAACGATCTGAAGGGCAGCCATTTCTTTTAATAATGCAATATATCTGATAGTAAATAATGATAAAGAAGTTTTGTTGTGTTTTCAATGGATGAGATATGTGTTCGTTCAAAAGCATGTGAAGAATCAATGCCGGGTCCAATTAATCCATGGATAATATCGTGCCCTGAACGAATGGCAGCAGATGCATCTGATCCATAATACGGATAAATATCGAGCTTATATCCGATTTCATGGTCAACAGCGAGTTGAACTAGTTTTTTCCGAAAAGCATAATGGTAAGGACCACTTGCATCTTTTACACAAATGGAAACTGTGTACTCATCGGTCGATTGGCCATCACCCATTGCACCCATATCGACAGCCAAATATTCGATCGTTTCTGGGGTAATGTTAGAGTTCCCTCCGTAACCGATTTCCTCATTGTTTGAAATTAGGAAATGGGTTGTGTAGGGTAGCTCAATTTTTTGATCATAAATGTGTTGAATTAATTGCAAAAGTATACCTACACTTGCCTTATCATCTAGATGACGTGATTTTATGTAACCGTTCTCTAGTACCTGAACCCTTGGATCAAATGAAACAAAGTCTCCTACCTCAATCCCTAATGCACGAACATCCTCAGCGTTGCGGACTTTTTCATCAATGCGAACTTCCATATTGTTTTGATTACGCTCTGCTTTTCCCGCATCTTTATAAACGTGTACGGACGTTTGATGCATAAGAATGGTTCCAGAATATCTTTTTCCTGATGAAGTTTCAATTTGGCAGTATTCTCCTTCAATCGAGTTGTACTTAAATCCTCCAATAAGATCTAGCTTTAATCTTCCGCTTGGTTTAATTTCCTTTACAATGGCTCCCAGTGTATCAACATGCGCCGTTAACATTCTATGTTTTTTATTGTCTTTTCCTTGAATGGTAGCAATAAGTCCACCCTTGCGATTTCTTTTTGTTTGGATATTAAGACGTTCTAAGAACATTTCGACAAATTCAATCACCTCGGATGTGTTGCCTGAGGGACTAGGAATCGATACTAGGTTTTTTATTATTTGAATGGTTTTTTGAGAATTTGGATATGTCAAAAAATCATCTTCCTTTCATTATTTTTTCTTTAATTATACGGTTTCCTTTTTGGGAAGTACATGTGAAAGCCTTTAAACAAAAAAGCTAAATCAAAAAAATGTTTGACTTAGCTCCCAAAATTTAGACTCGAAATAATTTATTAATATTCAATTGATAGTTTGAATGATGGATATATCGGTCATTTCTTGAATCATAATAGTATTCTTTCTTCCATTCGTGACCATTTCGAATGACGGCTTTAATTCCATTGACAATTTGATAAATCTCCTCATTCGACATGATTGGATGAAGAGAGATCCGGACCCAGCCAGGTTTCATGGACATATCACCATGATTAATATAATCAGTAATTGTCTTCGATTTTTCTTTATCAATATTTAATAGATAATGACCATATGGCCCAGCACATGAACAACCACCCCGGACTTGAATCCCGAAACGGTCATTTAATAATGTAACAAATAGCTGATGGTGAATATCTTCTACATAAAATGAAACAATTCCAAGACGATCCTTAATATGACCATCTAATAGATGGATAGAGGAGATTTGTGACAATTCGTGAAGGAGGAGATTTGCCATTTCTTTATCTCGTTTTATCATTTTATTGATCTCCATCTTTTCCTTCAGGAGGACACAAAGTGCTGTCTTTATTGCCTGAAGAAAACCAGGTGTGCCTCCATCCTCACGTTCTTCAATATTTGAAAAGTATTGGAATTCTCCCCACGGATTGGTCCATAATACTGTTCCACCACCAGGATGATCAGGTGTTTTATTTTTGATTAAGGATGAATCAAGCACAAGGACACCTGGTGTACCTGGACCACCTAAAAATTTATGGGGTGAAAACATGATTCCATCTAATTTCTCAAGTGGGTCTTCTGGGTGCATATCAATTTTTACATAGGGTGCAGAAGCTGAGAAGTCAATAAAGCACACTCCCCCATATTTATGCATCATTCTGGCTAGTTGATAGTATGGTGTTTCAATACCAGTTACATTGGAACAAGCAGTGAAAGCACCGATTTTCATGCTACGTTTTTCATATTTCTTGAGTAAACCCTCTAAATGTCCAAAATTAATTGAACCTTCCCTTGTCGGTTCAATCATGACAACATCACCTATCGTTTCAAGCCAAGAAATATAATTTGAATGATGCTCCATGTGGGTAACAAAAATAATCGGGCGTTCGTGATCCTTGATCATTAAACATGATTTTATATTGTCGGGAACTCTTATGCCTAATAGACGTTGAAGCTTATTTACGACTGAAGTCATACCTGAGCCATCCATAATCAAAATATCGTTATTTGATGCATTTACATGTCGTTTAATGATTTTTCCAGCTAAATGATACGCCCTTGTCATGGTCGTTCCAGTAATATTGGATTCGGTATGAGTATTTCCAACAAGAGGGCCGAATGTGTGAGTGATTTTTTTTTCAATCGGTAAATAGAGACGACCGCTTGCAGTCCAATCTGCGTAGAGGATCTTTTTTTTGCCGTAAGGTGTTTCAAAAAAATAATGATTTCCTACGACATTTTTTTTAAATGATTCAAAATGAGTTTCTAAATCACCAAACATTGAATAAGTTTGATCTCCTATTGTAGCCCGTAGCATAACAAATCACCCTTTCCTCACAAGCTCGCTTTATACAATATGCAAGAGATGAAAATGGGTTATATAGGTAGAAAAATAAAAAGAACAACCACCTTTGGTGATTGTTCTACATGGCTCCTTTATGGTTGTTGATTGTCCCAATCAGAAAATAGTCCACTTCCATTGCAACCTGGACATAAAGGGGGAGCGGTATACATGGCTCTGAATGTAGGGGTGATTCTACTTCCGTTACACTCAGGACATTTGCCAATCGATTTCATATGTGTCATATGATTTTGGAATCTCTGATTTTTCCATTCAGTTACAATATTGAAAAAGCCCATTAATAAGCTCCCTTTCATTTTATCTATCAGTATCTGGAAAAACGTGTCATTTTATACTCACATTTTCTTTTGTGAATGTATAGCGTTTTTTCTGGAGGGACGTATTCTATACTAAGCATTCAAAATGAAGGGGGAAGATAGGGTGATGAACCATCATAAAAAATTTGAAACAGAGGTCATTCATGGTGGATATAATGCGAGTGAGCACCTTGGGAGTTTAACGCCGCCACTTTTTCAATCATCTACATTTATATTTGATCATGCTGAGCAAGGGGAACATCGTTTTACAGGAACAGAAGCAGGATGGATATATTCTCGATTAGGGAATCCAACAGTTAAGGTATTGGAAGAAAGAATCGCTACACTTGAAAAGGGAGAGGCTGGTTTAGCATTCGGTTCCGGAATGGCAGCTGTATCTTCCGTGCTTTTTACGTTAACAAAATCAGGAGACCATATTCTCGTTTCAAAAGGGATTTATGGCTGTACCTTTGGTTTATTACAATTAATGAGTGAAAAATTTGGTATTACTCATACACTTTGCAACATGGACTCGGAAGAAGGCATTAGAGCTCAAATTCTTCCTAATACAAATGTGATTTATTTAGAAACACCTGTTAACCCGACAATGCAGTTGATTGACATTGAATTAGTTGTAAAGGTAGCAAAGGAAGAAAATATTACGGTTGT
>JBEQAC010000123.1:0-9605 GCA_041640535.1 Bacillaceae bacterium | reverse complement strand
TTAAAAAGAAGAAGCCATGAAAAACATGACTTCTTTTTTTATAATACTGATTCAGTTAATGTAGCCTTTGTTATTCTCCAATGTGAATCATTCCATTTTACTGTGTTTTTTTCAAATAATAATGCTTGTGGTGATTCATGTTTCACACCATATTGTTCAGCAACATAATTTGAGAGAGGTCTTGCTTCTTGTACATATAGATAATAGGCCTCCACATCATCATTTTCTGCCATAAATGCTTCGAATTCGTGAAATGCCTCCTGACTAACTGGACAAGTTAAGCTATGCTTAAATAGAAGGAATTTAGCTTTTTCCTGCGAAATTTCATTAAACTGTTCTACAGTTTCAATTTTTATCTTTGGCATTTAAATCTCTCCTAACAATAATTTAAGTGGTGAAGTAATCGTATCACTTCACCACTTTTCATTCAACTTGTTTGATTTGTAATTACTTATTTGTTGCTGTATTCGGTTTCTGCATCAGCTAATGCTTGTCTAGTTTCCTCAAGTTTTCTTTGTATTTCATCAGTAGGATTATTAGGTAATGTTAATCCTTCTTGACTAGTTGCTATTACATCGGTTGAATCCTTTACTTTTTCAATTATTTCTTCGAGTTGATTTCCTGTTTCTTGTGCTAGTTCATTTGTTTTATGAATCAGTTGTGATGACTGTCCTGATACAGTATCTGTTAAGTGTGCTGTTTTCTCCTTTGCTGCTTCAGCTAACTCTGATCCTTTATCAATCGCCACGTTTTTCCATTGTTCCGTCTTTTCTCTTACATAAGAAGCCTGTTCATTTAAATTATGCCGTAATTCTTTTCCCGATTTTGGGGCGAGAAACAAAGCGGTCGCCGCCCCAATAACTCCACCAATAATTGTTCCGATTATAAAATCTTTTCCATTCATTCCATTACTCATATCTTTCATCTCCTCCAGTTTTTTTATTGTAACTTTCCGAGTTATATGATTAGAAAAACTTAGCTTAAAGATTTATGTCACTTTTTTTGTCTGCATGGGAATGGAGATCATCCTTCTGTCTTTTATCTTTCCACTTATCCCAAATATCTATTATGACACTTCCCCATTGAATGACCTGTGCCACTTTATCTTGATTTTGTTGAACCTTATATGTAACTGATTCGGACACCGTTTGGATAGATCCATTTACTTTTTGAATGGTATTCCCAACATCCTTGACGGCATCTACAACAGAGTTAATACTTTGTGATTTTTGGTGGAGATCATCGGCTAATGCGTTTGTCTTTTTTAAGAGTACGGTCGTTTCGGTTGTAATACTCTCTACTTGTTTTTCCAATCCGGCTAATGTACCAGCCACATGATCTAAACTTACTTTTAATGACCTTAACGTTTTGGATAAGTATATGACTAGTACTAAAAATGCAATAGCAATTAAGGCAATACTTAAATACAGTATAATTATCATCCCGTTCACCCCCTCTCTCCATGCTTCTTATAAATTAATTACCCATATTCGAATTAATTTAAACAACATGTTCGTCTTTCATTCTTTCAAAGCTTATTTTAGACTTACATATTTCTTAGCCTAATTATAAACAAAAAATTACTTTAATATTAAACAAAACGTATTATTTCGGTTACAATAATATTTGTACATAATTTTACTATGAATGATTGGGAGGAACTCATTTGAAAGATCCACGTATACAAACATTGGCGAAAAATTTAATTAATTATTCAGTCCGCTTACAAAAGGGAGAAAAGGTTTTAATTGAAAACTTTGGGCTACAAAGGGAGCTAGTTACAGCATTAGTTGATGA
Organism: Bacillaceae bacterium; assembly: GCA_041640535.1. Classification (GTDB taxonomy): domain Bacteria; phylum Bacillota; class Bacilli; order Bacillales; family Bacillaceae_L; genus Litchfieldia. The sequence goes on along the minus strand of JBEQAC010000123.1, from coordinate 7,808 downwards.
AGCGTACAAAGCAGGTGGGTACCCTTTTGTTTTATTAAAAGATCATCAAGTAGATCGAGCCTTATTATTAGGTGCACAAGAAGAGCAATTTAATATGATTGCCGATTTTGAAGCAAATGTTATGAGTCATATGGATGCTTACATAGGTTTACGTTCTGGAGATAATATTAATGAGTTAGCGGATGTTCCAGATGATAAAATGAAACTCTCTGGTAATACCCTAGGTAAAAAGGTACATAGAGATATTCGTGTTCCTAAAACAAAATGGGTGGTCTTACGTTACCCTACTTCCTCTATGGCTCAATTAGCTAAAATGAGTACAGAGGGATTCGAAAACTTCTACTTTAATGTGTGTAATCTAGATTATGGTAAAATGAGTGAGGCAATGGAAGCACTTGTTGAGCTAATGAACAATACTGACAAAGTTCGAATAACTGGACCTGGTACAGATTTAACTTTCTCAATTAAAGACATTTCAGCGGTAAAATGTGCAGGGGAGATGAATATCCCCGACGGTGAAGTATATACAGCTCCAGTTAGGGACTCTGTGAATGGGACGATTACGTATAATACTCCATCTCCATATCAAGGTTTTACGTTTGAAAATGTGAAGTTAACCTTTAAGGATGGAAAAATTATTGAAGCAACATCAAATGACACGGAAAGAATTAATAAAATCTTTGACACGGATGAAGGGGCAAGGTATATTGGTGAATTTGCGATTGGAGTAAATCCATATATACTTCATCCAATGCAAGATATTTTATTTGACGAGAAAATAGACGGAAGCTTCCACTTTACACCTGGCCAATGCTATGATGATGCGTTTAATGGGAACTCTTCAAATATCCATTGGGATATGGTAACTATCCAACGTCCTGAATATGGCGGTGGTGAATTGTACTTTGACGATGTATTAGTTCGCAAAGACGGTCGATTTGTCATTCCTCAGTTAGAAGGATTGAATCCTGAAAACCTAAAATAATAAGTAAACTGAGAATTCTAGAGTGTACATTTCGTACAATAAAAGCTAACCCTAAAGGTTAGCTTTTTTCATGCAGATATTAGACTGTCACTTTTTCATAAGCTTCTTGGAATTTTTGAATATCACCAGCACCCATAAAGATTAATACACTTTGATCGTGTTGTTTTAATACCGATGTATTGTCTTCATCAATTAAAGAAGCATTTCCAATTTTCTCTTGCAAGTCTTTTATAGATAATTTCCCATGATTTTCTCTGGCAGATCCAAAGATATCGCATAAATACACCTTATCAGCCTTACTTAAACTTGAAGCAAATTCTGATAAAAATGTCTGGGTTCTAGTAAAAGTATGTGGTTGAAAAACGGCGACGATTTCCCGCTCAGGATACTTCTGTCTTGCCGCTTCAATTGTGGCAGTAATTTCAGTTGGATGATGCGCATAATCATCGATTATAATTTGGTCGCCAACTTTCTTCTCAGAAAACCTTCTTTTTACACCTTGAAACGTAACTAATCTCTCTTGAATAACAGTCACATCAATATTTTCGTATTGACATAATGCGATGACAGCTAATGCATTCAAGACATTATGATTGCCATATCCTCTAATTGAAAACGATGCGTAATAATTATTTCGTACAAATACGTCAAAAGTAGTGCCTTCAGTAGATTTAATTATATTTCTAGCTTGAAAGTCATTATCTTCCGCGAATCCATAGAATACAACCGGAACATTAGCCTGAATGGATTGAAGATGCTCATCATCACCACAAGCAATGATTCCCTTTTTTACCTGTAATGACATTTCCTGAAATGCGCTAAACACATCTTCAACATTCGCAAAGTAATCGGGATGATCAAAGTCAATGTTCGTCATAATTGCATAGTCGGGATTGTAGCTTAAGAAATGACGACGATATTCACATGCTTCAAATACGAAATACTTATTATTTTCTGAGCCTTTACCTGTACCATCTCCTATAAGAAAAGAAGTCGGTTCAGCTCCTTGCATAACATGAGCTAATAGACCAGTAGTTGATGTTTTCCCATGGGAGCCTGTCACTGCGATACTCGTATATTTCTGCATAAAGTCACCTAAAAAACGGTGGTAACGAATAACAGGAACATCCTGTTCAATCGCTTCCTTAATTTCTTCATGCGTATCCGGATAAGCATTTCCAGCAATCACAATTTGGTCCTTTGAAATATTGTTTTTGCTAAATGGAAAGATAGGAATTCCGCGATCTTCCAATGGCTTTTGTGTAAAGAAACACTTTTCAACATCTGATCCTTGAACCTCATAATTCATATCATGAAGTACTTGAGCTAAAGAACTCATGCCAGTGCCCTTAATGCCAACAAAATGGTAAACTGTCATATAAAGAACCTCCAACAATCGTCTGACTATAAAAACAGTATATGATATTCATCTATTTTTGATAATTGAACTCAGGTTTTAAGGTGGTAATTACATAAGATGCGATTAATGATCCTATTGTTACCTTCCATAAGTAATTATCATCTAATTTATATTCGTTTTATTCCAAACGAATACTCCCCCTAATTATGTATAAAACAGACAACATTTTTATATTATAGCATTAATCAAATACAATGACCATGAATTATAAAAATGGAAAGATAGTCACGAAAAAAGAACTACGAATAGAGTGTCATCTAATCGTAGTTTCCCACTTTTTTCTTATATTATTTCTACTTTAAAAAGTTTAATCTACCTTTTCTAGGCGAGGATTTGGTCGATATTTTCGCCCCGCTTTTGCTTGAGGCTCCCCGTTTAGTAAAACATTATCGCCTGTAAACCCGATGTTAATTTTTAGAAGACTACTCCCTACCCCATAAATATCAACCGGAGCATTTTCTTGTTCAAAGGCATTGATTCTTTTCTCATTAAACCCACCACTTACTACAATTTTCACATGATTATAACCTTCTGTATCTAATGCGTTTCTTAGAGCAAAAATCAGTTTCGTATTTACACCGCGTGGATCAAAGGTTCCCAATACCTCCGGATGTTGAATAAAGTATTGATCAATCATGGTTCTTGAGGTGTCAACACGAACAGCCTTTAATTTGTCCCCAAATTCGCGTGCAACCTTAAGTGCATCAGTAATACAATCATTATTATAATCAACTAGAACGATTAACTCATCTTCAGGGAACCTTGCATGATACGCCTTGGTCGCCTCGACGATATCTCCATTAAACAATTGGATCAATGCATGAGGCATTGTTCCCATTCCTTTTTTACCCCACCATTCGCTCATCGCATGTGTTGCTTGAGCACTTGATCCACCAATAAAGGCAGCATAACCATCACCCGCTTGCTGAGTAAAATGATCATCCCGGTCTCCCATAAAAATGACTGGCTTTTGAACACCTGAAAGTCCTGCTGCTTTCACAACATTATAAACATTGGTCGCAACTGATGTTCTCCGTGAAAATATTCCATCAATGATACCTTCTAAATAACCAAAGTGTTGATATGGCCCCGTAATGGTTAAGACTGTTTCAAATGGACTGATCTTATCTCCATCCTTTAACGAATGAATCTCTAGCTTTTCAGGTTCATCGGCGAAAGTTTTTATTAAAGCAATAACCTCATCCGTCCCGCACAATACTGCATGTTCTTTTTGAAAAAACTGCATCGTTACAATGTTATCTGATTTAAAGCTTTTGGTGATTTCTCTTGTTTTTAAAAAATAAACTGCAGAAAACCAACCATCTCTAATTCTCTCATCAAATTTAAAGGTATTATTTGTTAGTCTTTTTATTTTTCCTTGAACTTTTAACTCTATTTCTTTCATACGAAAAAGTTTCCTTTCTAAATAAGGGAATGGCATGATACCAGTTTTCTTGATGATTCGCTTATTCTTTATTATTCCCTAGAATACCATTAGATTTCACTTTATTCTAGTTATCTTGCAGATTGTGTAGCTCTTCTTCTGTAATTAATATTTCTCTTGGTTTACTCCCACGAGCTTCGGAAATGATTCCTTGCTCTTCCATCAAATCAATCAAGCGTGCTGCTCGATTATAGCCGATGCGAAAACGGCGTTGTAAACTTGAGGTTGAGGCACCATCCTGTTCAACTACAAATTCACATGCCTCTGCAAATAATTCATCATCTTCTCCTGATATGGATGTCTTTTTAATCAGTTCATCTTGTTCGAAAAGATAGGTTGGTTTTATTTGCTTTTTCACATGAGATACGACACGATCGATTTCCTCATCTGAAACAAAGTTCCCTTGAACTCGGGTGGGTTTTGATGAGCCATTTTCCAAAAAGAGCATATCACCCTTTCCTAATAATTTTTCTGCACCACTTGAATCTATGATTGTTCTAGAATCAACCTGTGAAGAAACAGAAAACGCGATTCTTGTTGGAATATTTGCTTTTATCAATCCTGTAATGACATCAACTGAAGGACGCTGTGTAGCAAGGATTAAATGAATACCACAGGCTCTAGCTTTCTGAGCGATTCTACATATCGCTTCCTCAACATCGCCTGGGGCAACCATCATTAAATCGGCTAACTCATCAATAATGATCACTAAGTATGGTAATGGACCACTTTGTTCTTGATGCTTTTCAACCAGCTCGTTATAGCGTGAAATATCACGTACTCCAGAGTGAACGAACAACTCATATCTCCGCTCCATTTCTTCTACAGCCCATTTAAGTGCAGCTGTCGCCGCTTTAACATCTGTTATAACTGGGCTGACTAAGTGAGGGATATCATTATAGGGTGCTAATTCTACCATTTTGGGATCGATTAACATTAACTTTACTTCATGTGGTGATGCCTTATACATAAGGCTAACAAGCATCGTGTTAATACAAACACTTTTCCCTGAACCAGTTGCCCCTGCAATTAGACCATGTGGCATTTTATTAAGATCAGTAATAATAGGCTTTCCTGAGATATCTAATCCAAGTGCCACTGTCAATGGTGAACGGCTAGATTGGAATTCATTGCTACTAACAATATCATGCAGGTATACTGGCTTACTTACTTTATTTGGAACCTCGATTCCTATTGTGTTTTTTCCTGGAATAGGTGCTTCTATTCTTATTTCCTTAGCCGATAGGTTTAGCTTAATATCATCTGATAGATTCGTAATTTTATTTACTTTTACCCCTGGCTCAGGTTGAACCTCAAACCTAGTTACAGCAGGTCCTTGTGTAACATTTACAACATTTGCTCCTACTTTAAAGTTTCTTAATGCATCATCAAGAAGAGCTCTTTGTTCATCCACCCATTGATTATCATCTTCTTGTCCTCTTACTTGCTGGTTTAAAAATGATAACAATGGAAAATCATAGTTCAAATCTTCTTTATCAAAAATTGGCTCCTGATTAATAGAATCAACATGATCCCCTATATATGTTTCTTCTTTTGTTTCAGGCTGAAGCACTGCTTCTTCTCTCTTCTGCTCTACAGGTTGGACATTCTCTTCTTTTTTTACATGCAGTTTCTCACGATCCTTTTTTAACATGAGAACATTGAAAGGAATTGGCGATCTTCCTCTTTCTCTAGTTTCTGTAATAGGAACCGATGGTCGATCATCCACTTTTACAGACTCTGTAGGCTCTGAACGTTCTATATTATTTTCAGTTTCCTCTTCTATAGTTGGAATATCATTCTCTTCTTCAGCTTCCTCTTCTATAGTTGGAGTAGCATTCTCCTCTTCTGCTTCCTCTTCTATAGTTGGAGTAGCACTCTTCTCTTCTTCTTCCTCTTCTATAGTTGGAATAGTATTCTCCTCTTCTGCTTCCTTTGTTGAATCGATCTTAAGCTTCACCAATAAATCACTAATATCTACAACTTCTCCATTATTTAATGACTCCGGCAATTGACTCTTATCTTCTTTAAATTCTTCTTGAAGAGGCTGTACTTCCGAGGTCTCATTGCTAGTAAATTCAATAGTCGGAATAACTTCAGCTGCAACCGCTACTTCTATTGCTGTAGACTCTAGTATTTCTTTTGTTTGAGATTTAACATTACTTGAAGACAATTCAAATTCAATGACACTCTCTTTTTGGCGTGGTGGCGTAAAGCCATGTATCACCGAAGGTATTTCTGTTGGGCGAAAAGGTTTTTTTTCTGTAGTTTTTACTGGTTGTTGTTTCGGTTTCTCTTGATTAGATCTCCTTTGTACAGTCTGTTGTACATTATTCGTCTGTTCTCTAGTACGCTGCCTACTACTGCGAGCCTCTTTTCTTACTCGATCTTGTTCATCATCTGGAATCATCGGAAAACGAAAGTTCCCCTTTGGGTATTGGTATGTAACTCTAGTATCAATATGTTTATGATTTTTTTGTTCTATTCTCGCAAACTTTTCTGTATAAGAAGGACTCTCTTCCTCACTATTAAATACTTGCATCAATTTTTTTAACCAATTCATTTACCATCCACTCTTTCATCACTACTACTGATTTCTAACAAGGTTGTTTATTCTACTTCTGGGTTAAATCAATAACAATAATTTACGTTACCACAACTTTATTAATATTGTAACAATATTTCACTAAAATTAAAGAGAATTAAGTCACTAGTTTTTCTAGTGACTTAATTCTCTTTATTTACTGGTTTATTTTTACCTAATATAAAGATTGGTTCTAGCTTACCATTTTCATAAATGAATGATAATGCAGTGATTGGAACTCTTCCAGTTGCAAAAAAGCTCATCGTCATTTGTGCCAAAACATCATAGCCTGTATCATTCTGTATGTCAGCAATGATTAAAACATCTTGATGCGGGACAGCAACGGCCATTATTCCTGTAATCTTATCGCTTACTTTTTGCAAAAAGCTTTCGTTTAAAATTCGACTAGCATCATAACCATCGTTAGAGTTTAAAAAGAAAAAGGTATTATTTGCAACTATATCTTCTTTTAATTGATAGTCTAGAGACCTTAAATTGAAACGAGCAATTTCTTTAATCCTATCAATACTCCAGTTCTCTTTACTTATAATCGTCTGATCGATTAGTCTATACGTAGTCCCTAAATCTAATGCATAATACACCCTTGTCTCTGCCGTATGGTCATCATATAACAAATCGATTCCTTCATTGGATTTTGTAGGAAAAGAGGTTGAACGTATCACAGGAAAGATTTGTTTCTCTTTCCCACTTAGCTCCAATTCTTTATTCATCACGGTTAATGACTCTTCAATATAATATGCTACTTCATCAATTGCCGCATCTTTTTCAGTATTCCATTTAGCAACAATCCCTGGCAATGTAATCGTAATACCTTTTTTAGATGTTCGATCTTCAACACGTAAGCTATCCTTTTCGCGATCATAGATAAATTGCCATTCTGGTCTTGAAAGTCTATCTTCTAATAACTTTCTTATCTTTTTACTATCCATTTTCATCGTAGATACCCCTCCTATATATGTCGGAGAATATCGCTAGTTCAAACCTGTTATGACAAACTAGTAATAAACGAAACGATTTCTTCTTTTGTTTTACGATCCTTACTAACAAATCTACCTATTTCCTGTCCATTCGCAAACGCTACAAAGCTTGGTATTCCAAAAATATCAAGCTTTTGACAAAGATCAATAAACTTGTCTCGGTCAACATAATAAAACGTATAATCTTTAAAGTTTTCCTCAATCTCAGGTAGGACTGGTTCAATTACTCGACAATCCGGGCACCAATCCGCTGAAAACATTAATATCGCTCGTTCATTTTGAATAATTTCTTCGTACTGCTCAATACTCTCTAAATTTTTCATTTTTATATCCATTCCTTTCGCTTCGCTCAAGGCACAAAACGTAATGAAACGTTT
>JBEQAC010000122.1:0-9615 GCA_041640535.1 Bacillaceae bacterium | reverse complement strand
AAAAAAAAGGTACAGCCTTGAAGAAAATATTACTCTTCAACAGTTATTTGAACCTGAGGATCTTTCATCCATTATTGAAGAAGATACAAAAAATGAGCATCTAGAAACCTTAATCATAGATACAGTAGATACGGCTATGAAACAATTAAAAGAAATGCGAGAATTAGAAGGACAGCAGCTATATCACGATATAAAGGAGCAAATTATCCATATTACAAATCATGTTACAGACATTGCAGAGTTAGCACCTAGGGTTGTTTCACAATATCATGAACGTATTAGAAAGAAAGTAAATGAATATGTGGAAGGTGTTATCGACGAATCAAAAATTGTAACAGATGTAGCAATATTCGCTGAAAAAGCTGACATAACCGAAGAAATCACAAGGTTAAAGAGTCATATATCTCAATTTCTAGAAACATTACATATTGAAGAAGTGGTTGGAAGAAAGCTTGATTTTCTCTTACAGGAAATGAATCGGGAAACCAATACAATCGGAGCTAAAGCAAATGACCATATAATTGCAAAGCAGGTAGTTGAAGTAAAAAGTCTACTTGAGAAAATAAAAGAACAAATTCAAAACATTGAGTAGAAATTTGGGTTTCTCTGATTATGAAAGTGGTCCCACGGCAAAAATAGAAAGTGACAAGTGCAGGAGGAGCATAGATGAATATTAAATTGATTAATATTGGCTTTGGTAACATCGTTTCTGCCAATCGAATCATTTCGATTGTTAGTCCTGAATCTGCTCCTATTAAAAGGACAATCCAAGAAGCACGTGACAGAGGGATGTTAATTGATGCAACATATGGAAGAAGGACTAGAGCAGTAATGATCATGGATAGTGATCATGTCATACTTTCAGCCGTTCAGCCGGAAACAGTTGCTCAAAGATTAACGAATAAAGATGACATAAATGACGAAGGGTAGGTATCATCAAAAATTATGATTGAAAGAGGATTACTTATTGTTCTTTCTGGGCCATCAGGGGTAGGAAAAGGTACTGTAAGAAAAGAATTGTTTTCAAGGCCAGATACAAAATTACAGTACTCCATTTCCATGACTACGAGAAAGCCTCGTGAAGGAGAAGTTGACGGGATTGATTACTTCTTTAAGTCAAGAGAAGAATTTGAGACATTAATGAAGCAGAATAAATTATTAGAATGGGCTGAATATGTCGGGAATTATTATGGGACGCCTATCGATTATGTTGAACAGACATTACAGGAAGGAAAGGATGTTTTCCTTGAAATCGAAGTTCAAGGGGCCCTACAAGTTCGTAATGCTTTTCCAGAAGGACTGTTTATTTTTTTGATGCCGCCAAGCTTAGGAGAGTTGAAAAATAGAATAGTTACCAGAGGGACTGAATCTGAGGACCTAATTAATAACCGTATGAGAGTTGCTAAAGAAGAAATTGAAATGATGGACGCTTATGACTATGTCGTTGAAAATGACAAAGTTGAACTAGCATGTGAGCGTATTATGTCGATTGTAACAGCAGAGCATTGCAAGCGTGAAAGAGTGTCATTACGTTATAAAAAAATATTGGAGGCTGAATTTTAATATGTTATATCCATCAATTGATAAGTTAATGAATAAACTTGATTCGAAATATACTCTTGTGACGGTTGCAGCAAAAAGAGCAAGACTTATGCAACAAAATAAAGATGCAAAAATCGTGAAGCCACATTCACATAAGTTCGTAGGTAAAGCATTAGAAGAGATTAATGCAGGAATTTTAACCTATACAACTGAAAGAGCGGAGCAAGTAGACACAACACCTACTACTACTAACGCAGAATAACCTGAAATGACAACCTCTTTCGTAGGTTGTTATTTTTTTACATGCTGATTTTAAAAAATGAAGAAAGTGGGGAAAAGACAGTGCTTACAAATAAAAAGATCTTACTTTGTGTAAGCGGGGGGATTGCTGTTTATAAAGCCGCTGCTTTAACAAGTAAATTAACACAAGCAGGTGCAGAGGTAAAAGTAATTATGAGTGATTCGGCAAAGGAATTTGTTACACCTTTAACTTTCCAAGCCTTATCACGGAATGATGTCTATGATGATACCTTTGATGAAAAAGACTCAAAAGTGATTGCACATATTGATCTAGCGGACTGGGCAGATTTAGTTTTGATCGCGCCAGCAACAGCAAATGTCATTAGTAAGCTGGCAAATGGAATAGCGGATAATATGCTGACAACCACTTTACTTGCTACAACTTCACCTGTTTGGGTTGCGCCTGCTATGAATGTTCATATGTATGATCATCCAGCAGTGAAAAAAAACCTTTCTACTTTGGCTGGATTCGGTTATCGCTTTATTGAACCATCTGAAGGTTACTTAGCTTGTGGGTATGTTGGCAAAGGGAGATTAGAAGAACCTGAGAAAATAGTAGATATTCTAAATGAGCATTTTTGTGCAAACAAGCCCCTAAAGGGTAAGAAGGTAGTAGTGACAGCTGGGCCGACAAGGGAAACGATTGATCCTGTACGGTTTTTCTCAAACAATTCAACTGGAAAAATGGGTTATGCAATTGCTGACGAGGCTGCCAAATTAGGTGCTAACGTAACATTAATTTCTGGTCCAACAGTCTTACCTAAACCTATGAATGTCAAAACAATCATGGTACAGTCTGCTCAGCAAATGTTTGAAGAGGTTATGAAGTATTATGCTGAGAGTGATGTTGTGATTAAGTCAGCAGCAGTAGCAGATTATCGTCCTAAATATATTTTTAATGAAAAAATGAAAAAGCAAGTCGGTGATTTAAATATAGAGATGGAACGTACGATTGACATCCTAAAAACTCTTGGAGAGCAAAAGAGCAGTCAATTATTAATAGGGTTTGCAGCAGAGACAAATCAGGTAGAAGAATATGCAAAAAATAAATTAATATCCAAGAACTTAGATATGATTGTTGCAAATAATGTGACAGTGGAAGGAGCAGGATTTGGAACAGATACCAACATTGTGACAATTTATAAAAGAGACGGATCCTCTAAGGAATTACCCTTAATGGCGAAAAGTGTAGTTGCGAAGGCAATTTTGGAGGAAATTGTTTTGTTACTAAAGAGGAGATCTGAATGAAAGTTGCAAGTATTGTAGTGGATGTTCCTGCCATGCAAACAGACCGTTTGTTTGATTATATCGTACCTAAAAAGTGGATGGACATCATTCAACCAGGAATGCGTGTAGTTGTTCCTTTTGGACCTAGGAAAGTTCAAGGATTCGTAATGGAAATAGGTGAGACTTCAGAAGTAGACAAGTTGAAGGAGATTTATTCTGTAATGGATTTATCGCCAGTATTAAATCGAGAATTATTACAACTAGGGTACTGGCTTACAGAGAGAACCTTATCCTTTATGATTTCATCTTTACTAGTCATGCTTCCAGCTGCCATGAGGGCTAAATACGAAAAAGAGATAAAATTATTGGATAGTGAGATGATAGATCAGCTTTCACCAGATATTAAAACATGCTTTGAGGTTAATGACACAGTTTCATGGGATATGGTAGAAAAGAGTCATTCACTTCATCTTTTTCAAAAGGGAATTCAACAAGGTTTATTAGAAGTGATTTACAAGGTGAGAGATCGGGCAACGAAAAAAACGGAGAGACATATTAAGCCCATACTCCAAACGAAAGAAATCGAGGAATTACTGGAGAATCTTCCTGTACAAGCTGTAAAGCAAAAGGATGTATTGATATATTTTTCAAAGAATCCTAAATCTATTGAAGTTAAGAAGCTAATCAATATGGTTGGTTGTACTGAATCTTCCATAAAAGCATTAATTCAAAAAGGAGTTTTAAAGCAAGAATATGTTGAGTCCTACCGCGACCCATTTGAGCACCATCATTTCAAGATGACAAAACCCTTACCATTAACAGAAGAACAAAGGAAGGTTATTACTCCTATATTAACCTCCGTTGAAGAAGAATTTCATAAAGTGTATCTTATGTATGGTGTTACTGGCAGTGGTAAGACTGAAGTGTACATGCAATCAATTGAGGCAGTATTAAAAAAAGGTAAACAAGCAATTGTGCTGGTCCCTGAAATATCGCTAACACCTCAGATGGTGAATAGATTTAAAGGAAGATTCGGCTCTCAAGTTGCTGTTCTACATAGTGGGCTTGGAACAGGAGAGAAATACGATGAATGGCGAAAAATCCAGCGAAATGAAGTTAGTCTTGTTGTCGGCGCAAGATCAGCTATTTTTGCGCCGTTTGAAAATCTAGGTATTATTATTATTGATGAGGAACATGAAACAAGTTATAAACAGGAAGAAAATCCACGCTATCATGCTAAGGATGTCGCGATCTTTCGTGGAGAATATCATCAATGTCCAGTCGTTTTGGGTAGCGCAACCCCTACGTTAGAATCTTTTGCAAGAGCTTCAAAAAATGTATATGAACTCCTTAGTTTAAAGGAACGAGTAAATGAACAACCCTTACCTTCTGTCGAGATTATTGATATGAGAGAAGAATTAAAAAATGGAAATCGATCAATGTTTTCCTCCTCGCTTTTTGAGAAATTAACAGAACGCGTAGAGAGGAACGAACAATCAGTTCTCCTGCTTAATCGAAGAGGATATTCTTCCTTTGTGATGTGTCGTGATTGTGGCTTTGTGATGAATTGCCCTCATTGTGACATTTCTTTAACGTACCACCGCTCTACTCATTCATTGAAATGTCATTATTGTGCATATGAGATAGGTATGCCACATTCGTGCCCAGAATGTGATAGCCAGCATATTCGTTTTTTTGGAACAGGTACTCAAAAGGTTGAGGAAGAATTAACAAAAATCCTTCCACATGCACGTGTAATCCGAATGGATGTAGATACTACAAGCAAAAAAGGGGCACATGAGAAATTACTAACTGAATTTGGAGAAGGAAAAGCAGATATATTGCTTGGTACACAAATGATTGCAAAAGGGTTAGATTTTCCTCGAGTAACGTTGGTAGGAGTTTTAACTGCTGATACAATGCTTCATCTTCCGGATTTTAGAGCATCGGAAAAAACATTTCAGTTACTCACACAAGTAAGTGGACGAGCTGGTAGGCATACATTGCCTGGTGAGGTGGTTGTTCAAACCTATACACCTGAACATTATAGTATTCAACTAGCTAGTCAGCATAATTATGATGCATTCTATCAAAGTGAAATGATGTTAAGGAAGATGCGTTCCTACCCACCTTTCTACTATATGGCATTATTAACTATTTCTCATCCTGAATTAACAAAGGTGATAGAGGTTTCTGAAAAAATTACATCCTATTTAAGGAAGAATTTATCAAAAAACACGATTGTTTTGGGTCCAGTTGCATCCCCCATACCTAGGATCAAAGATAGATATCGCTATCAATGCATGATAAAATACAAGCTAGAACCAGAACTTACAACCATTTTGAAACAAATCTTAATAAGATATCAGAAGGAAATATCTGGACAGGGATTAAACCTTTCTTTCGATCTTAATCCGTATATCTTAATGTAAAATTTATATTTTTTGTGATTGAGTCAAGTAAACCAAAATAAGCCGCTTATTATATAGAATACTGGAGGAAACGCATTGCCAATTTTAACGATAATAGAACATCCAGCAGAAGTACTCGAAAAGGAATGTGAAAAAGTAACGAAGTTTGATCGATCTCTAATCAAGCTATTAAATAATATGTATGATACAATGCTTGAGGCGGATGGTGTTGGGTTAGCTGCACCACAGGTTGGGGTTTCAAAACAAATTGCCATCGTAGATATTGGTGATAAAACTGGCCGTATTGATCTAATTAATCCCATGATTCTTGAAGCAAATGGTGAGCAAATTGGACCTGAAGGTTGCTTAAGCTTTCCTGGTCTCTTTGGTGAGGTAAAGAGGGCAAACACAATAAAGGTAAGAGCCCAAAATCGAAGAGGAAAAACATACATACTTGAAGCGCATGGCTTTTTAGCAAGAGCGATTCAACATGAAATAGACCATCTTCATGGTATTTTATTTACTTCAAAAGTACTACGTTATTATGAAGAAGGAGAAATAGAAGGGTAGGTTTTATATATGGAAAAAATAGTATTTATGGGAACACCTGATTTTTCCGTCCCAGTACTAAGACAATTACTCGAGGATGGATATGATATCGTAGGTGTTGTCACACAGCCGGATCGCCCAGTTGGTAGAAAAAAAATCTTAACCCCTCCACCAGTAAAGGTTGAGGCTTTAAAGCATAATCTAACGGTTCTTCAGCCAAATAAAATAAAAGAAAAAGCTGAATATGAAAAAGTATTAGCTCTTAACCCCGATTTAATTGTAACTGCAGCATTCGGGCAGATACTCCCAAAGGAAATTTTAAGTGGACCAAAATATGGTTGTATAAATGTACATGCCTCATTATTACCTGAATTAAGAGGTGGAGCACCTATCCATTATTCAATTCTTCAAGGAAAAGAAAAAACAGGTGTCACCATTATGTATATGGTTGAGAAATTAGATGCTGGAGATATATTGACCCAAGTGGAGGTCCCGATTTCAGAAATGGATCATGTTGGCTCGTTACATGATAAATTAAGTATTGCAGGTTCAAAGCTATTATCTGAGACCATCCCACTCCTACTGGATCATAAAATTACTCCAATCAGACAGGATGATTCGAAGGCAACCTTTGCTTGGAATATAAAAAGGGAACAAGAAAAAATAGATTGGTCAAAAACAGGAAAAGCTATATATGATCATATTAGAGGATTGCATCCGTGGCCAGTCGCATATACGGAGTTTCAAGGTGAGGTTGTAAAAATATGGTGGGCTGAAAAGGTAGAAAAAAACATCCAAGTTAAGGATAGTGGCATGATAATCGATATTGAAAAAGACGGAATTATCGTGTCATCGGGTGATCATACCTTTATTCGAATTAAAGAATTACAACCAGCAGGAAAAAAACGGATGACAGCGGAGCAATTTTTAAGAGGAGCAAAAATACAAATAGGTGAAAAGTTAGGCGGAACCGAATGACGAAAAAAAAAGTAAGAGAAGTTGTTGTTGAAATACTATTAGCAATTGAAAAAGACCAAGCATATAGTAATTTACTTTTGAACAAAATGATTCAGAAATACAATCTATCAAGTAAAGATATTGGTCTATTAACAGAAATTGTCTATGGTACAATCCAACGGCGGGACACACTTGATTATTATTTAGCGGCTTTTTTGAATAGTAAAAAGAAGATAGAACAATGGGTCATCATATTATTGCGGATGTCAGTGTATCAAATGGTCTATTTAGATCGAGTCCCTGAACGTGCAGTATTATTTGAAGCGGTAGAAATCGCTAAAAAGAGAGGGCATCAGGGAATTGCTTCTATGGTAAACGGCGTATTAAGGAATGTTCAAAGAAAGGGATTACCGGCACTTGATGAAATATCGGATCCAATTGAAAGATTGGCACTTGAAACTAGTCATCCGAAATGGCTTGTATCAAGGTGGGTTGAACAATTTGGATTTGAAGAAACACGCAAAATGTGTGAAGTTAATTTATTACCACCTGAACAAAGTGCTAGGATTAACTTGATAAAAACAACAGCCGAAGAGGCAATAGAGATACTACAAGATGAGGGAATTGAAGCGATTCGAGGAAATTTATCCCCTGATAGTATTAAGGTAAAAAAAGGGAACCTTGCGTATTCTAATTTATTTAAAAATGGCCTATTAACGATTCAGGATGAAAGTTCAATGTTGGTTTCCAGGGCATTAGGTATTAAAGAAAACGATCATGTATTAGACAGCTGTGCTGCCCCAGGAGGGAAAACAACACATATCGCAGAATTGCTTAATAATACAGGCTCCGTCACCTCTCTTGATCTTCACAAACATAAGATCAAACTAATTAATGAGCAAGTAGATCGCTTAGGATTAACCAATGTTCATACAAAGG
This sequence comes from Bacillaceae bacterium, assembly GCA_041640535.1. Classification (GTDB taxonomy): domain Bacteria; phylum Bacillota; class Bacilli; order Bacillales; family Bacillaceae_L; genus Litchfieldia. Next base: position 1,690 of record JBEQAC010000122.1, on the reverse strand, counting down.
TAATGGATAGTCGTAAAGTTGGAGAGCATTTTAAGGAAAATACATTTGATAAAATTTTAGTAGATGCACCGTGCTCTGGCTTGGGTGTAATTAGAAGGAAACCCGATATTAAATATGCGAAAAGACTCGAAGATGTTAAAAGACTAAAGGAAATACAATTGTCAATACTTTCAGCTGTTGCTCCACTTTTGAAAAAAGGAGGAACATTAGTGTATAGTACTTGTACAATTGATTATGATGAAAATGAAGGAGTGACCAAAGAGTTTTTAAATAGTCATTCTCATTTTGAAGTAGATCACTCTTTGAAAAATCGTCTACCAGATTGTGTTAAGCCTTATTATGATAATGGGAAAGTTCAACTATTTCCTCATTATTTTGGTAGTGATGGATTTTTTATTGCAAGTTTTAGAAAGCAGGTGTAATGTAAATGGAAGAAGTAAGGGCAGCAGAAAACAAGGCGGAGACTTTACAAAAGAAGCCTTCAATTTATACTCTCCAACTAGCAGATATACAACAATGGTTATCAGAAATTGGAGAAAAACCATTTAGAGCAACACAAATATTTGAATGGTTATATTCGAAAAGGGTATCTTCTTTTGATGAAATGAGTAATTTATCAAAGCAGTTACGTGAACAACTAAAAGAGCATTTTGACTTTACGACATTAAAAACATTAATTCAGCAAACGTCTAAAGATGGAACCATGAAATTTTTATTTGAGCTTCATGATGGATATTCAATTGAAACGGTTTTAATGAGACATAACTATGGGAATTCTGTATGTGTAACAACACAAGTAGGATGTAGAATCGGTTGTACATTTTGTGCCTCAACATTAGGTGGTCTCAAACGAAATCTTGAAGCAGGAGAAATCGTTGCACAAGTGGTCAAGGTTCAACAAGCACTAGATGAATTAGAGGAACGTGTAAGTCATGTGGTTATCATGGGGATTGGAGAACCATTTGATAATTATGATGAAATGCTTGCCTTCTTGAAAATTATTAATCATGATAAGGGCTTGAATATTGGCGCTAGACATATTACAGTTTCAACAAGTGGAATTATTCCAAAAATATATCAATTTGCTGATGAAAACTTACAAATTAACTTTGCATTATCCCTTCATGCCCCAAACAATGAAATCAGGGGTAAGCTGATGCCGATAAATCGAGCATACAAGCTACCAGATCTCATGAAGGCAATCCGCTATTACGTTGAGAAAACCGGAAGACGTGTTAGTTTTGAATACGGATTATTTGGTGGTGTAAATGATCAAGTTGAACATGCTGAAGAACTGGCAAGCCTTATAAAAGGCATTAACTGTCATGTGAACTTAATCCCCGTTAACTATGTTCCAGAAAGAGATTATGTTCGAACGCCAAGAAATCAAATTTTTGAATTCGAAAAAACATTAAAGAAACATAAAGTCAATGTAACTATTCGTCGGGAGCACGGTCATGATATTGATGCAGCATGTGGACAATTACGTGCAAAGGAGCGAAAAGAGGAGACGAGGTGAAGCAATGAAATCCGTTTGTTTATCTGATAGGGGAAAAGTAAGACAGCATAATGAAGATAGTTGTGGTGTTTTTACAAATAAGGACGGTCAAACATTGGCTGTTGTCGCTGATGGGATGGGAGGTCATCGAGCTGGAGATGTAGCAAGTTCGATGGCAACCTCTCAACTTCG
>JBEQAC010000121.1:0-9743 GCA_041640535.1 Bacillaceae bacterium | reverse complement strand
ATCTCCATTCTCATCACTCGAACAATGTGATGTAGATCGTCTCCAGTAATCAAGGCATTCTCTTGGTCAAAATCCTCTATAAAGTATCTTTGCACAACACTCCACCACCTGCTAAGTTATCTAGGAACACCTTACCCCTTCTTGGCGATAAAAGCAACCCAGTCTTCCATCACAAGTGTTTCTTCAATGATAAAGCCTGCATCCGTTAGGGCATCTTTCACTTCCTGCTTTTTTGTATTGATGATACCAGATGTAATAAAATAGCCATTCTTTTTTAATATTTTAGACGCATCATCTGTAAAACGAACAATAATTTCAGCAAGAATATTCGCTACAACTAAGTCTACCGGTCCCTCTGTATGATTTAGTAAATTGTTTTGTGATACCGACACTCGGTCTTGGACTTTATTTAGCTTTACGTTTAATCGTGCACTTTCTACAGCCACTATATCAAGGTCCAGTGCTTTTACTTCACCAGCACCTAACATCGCTGCGGCAATGCTGAGGATTCCTGAGCCAGTACCGACATCAATAACAGAGTCACCCTTCGCAACAGTTCGCTCCAATGCTTGAATGCACATCACAGTTGTCGGATGTGTTCCTGTACCAAATGCCATACCAGGATCTAGTTCAATGATCAGCTCATCACTACTAACCGGTTCGTACGTTTCCCAAGTTGGAACAATTGTAAATTTCTCTGAGATTTTAACTGGATTATAATATTTTTTCCAGGCAGTTGCCCATTCTTCTTCATTAACTTCACTAATGGTAATTTCATTGAAGCCTAAATCGATATCAAACAACAATAAACCATTAATCGCTTCTTTTATAGCATCGACTGTTTCACCTAAGAAACTATTTACAGGTAAATATGCCTTAACAATGACTCCTTCAACAGGATAGTCATCAGGATTGAGTTGATAGATTTCACCAAAAACTTGTTCCCGCTCCTTTATTAAGTCAAACGGGTCCTCAATAACGACTCCACTCGCACCTGCCTCATGTAAAATGTTTGAGATCGGTTCAACCGCTTCTTGTGTCGTATGAATACTAAGTTCTGACCACTTCAATTCTACCAACTCCAATACTGATTATTTATCACTGTTGCTTACTCATTCACCTTTAAAGGCACGTTTAACCTTCGCGAAGAAGCTATCATGCTGCTCGTCTGGAGTTTCGTTTCCACTAAGGTCAGAGAACTCACGGATTAGCTGTTTTTGTTTTTCTGTTAGTTTTGTAGGTGTGATTACTCTAACGTGGATATGCTGATCGCCTTGACCATAGCCTCTTACATTAGGGACTCCCTTTCCTCTAAGACGGAATTTTGTTCCGGTTTGAGTTCCAGAAGGAATTTTAAGCTTTACTTTCCCATGTAGGGTTGGTACCTCTACCTCATCACCAAGCGCTGCTTGGGCAAAGGTTAACGGCATTTCACAATAGATGTCATCCCCATCACGTTCAAAAAATTCATGGTTATTAACATGGAAAACAACATATAAATCTCCCGCTGGTCCACCATTAATGCCTGGTTCTCCTTGAGCAGATACACGTAGCTGTTGACCATCATCAACACCAGCTGGTATTTTCACATGAATTTTTTTACGTTTCTTCACTTTACCAGTTCCACCACAGGTTGAACATTTATGTTCGATTTTCTTCCCTGTTCCATTACAATAATTACAAACTCGTCTGTTTACAATTCTGCCAAATGGTGTATTTTGTTCAACATTTAATTGACCACTTCCATTACAATGTGAACATGTTGATGGTTTTGTTCCAGGCTTTGCACCTGAACCAAAACAGGTATTACACTCTTCTTCTCTCGGAATTTCAATATCTACTTCTTTTCCGAAAACTGCTTCTTCAAAGTCGAGTGTCATTGTATATTGTAAATCGGCTCCTTGTCTTGGCGCGTTGGGATCTCTTCTTCTCGTTCCACCACCAAAAATGGAGCTAAAGATATCTTCAAATCCGAAGCCACCACCAAAGTCCTGACCTCCAAACCCACCAAAGCCTTGGTTTGGATCTGTATGACCAAATTGATCATAGTGAGCACGCTTATTATCATCAGTTAATGTCTCATATGCTTCTTTCACTTCTTTAAATTTATCAGCAGCATCTGGTTCTTTATTAATATCAGGGTGATATTTTTTTGAAAGCTTGCGATAGGCTTTTTTTACTTCGTCTTTTGTCGCACCTTTACTAACCCCGAGTACTTCGTAGTAATCTCTTTTACTCATTAATACCCACTCCCGCTTCCTTTCACATAAAGACTATTCTATCACTTGTTGAAATCAAAACGCAATAACAAACACCTGTGAATACAAATAACCCTTCGGATTAACATTTTCTTATTTTTTGGCTACCTTGAAGAACATATGTTGCGACTTTTCATTCGCTGCAATCCATGCGCTTTCCGCGGGCGGGACGGGGAGCCTCCTCGTCGCTATTGCTCCTGCGGGGTCTCCCTCTGCCCCGTGCATCCCGCAGGAGTCGCATGAATTTCCGCTCATTCCAAGTACTTAAAGAGCAAATCCCATTTTCATATTCCTTACGCTACAATCAACATTGTTCTTTAAGCCTATTATTTTGTAATCCTACATCTTATGTTTTTTTCTGAAAAAAAGTCAAAGTCAAGAAATGCCTGACTTTGACTTTTTACATAGATCTATTGTCTAGCTACAGCGCCTAGCCCCTCGAGGTTGTTCAGACTACTCCTACGGATCTTGCTTCCTAGTCGCAGTCCTCCAGCACTTGTCGGGGCTGAGCAAGGCGCCTCCGCTTTTCTTATTTATCGTCTTTAACTTCTTCAAATTCAGCATCTACAACATCATCAGCCTGGTTTCCACCTTGAGCACCAGCATCACCTTGTGCTGCTTGAGCTGCTTTTGCTGCTTCTTCATATAGTTTTACAGAAAGCTGTTGAACAATTTCTTGTAGTGCATCCTTTTTCGTACGAATTTCAGCAAGGTCGTTCTTTTCAATTGCTGCTTTTAATTCGTCTTTTGCTGTATTTGCTTTCGCAACTTCTGATTCATCTACTTTACCTTCAAGATCTTTTAATGTCTTTTCAGTTTGGAATACAAGTTGATCTGCTTCGTTACGTAATTCTACTTCCTCTTTACGAGCTTTATCTGCGTCTGCATTTTCTTCTGCCTCACGAACCATGCGTTGAACTTCTTCATCGGATAGTCCTGAAGAGGATTTGATTGTAATGGCTTGCTCTTTATTTGTTCCAAGATCCTTCGCTCGAACATTTACGATACCATTTTTATCAATATCAAATGATACTTCAATTTGTGGAATACCACGTGGTGCTGGCGGAATATCAGATAATTGGAAACGACCTAATGTTTTATTATCCGCTGCCATTGGACGCTCACCTTGAAGAACGTGGATATCAACAGCTGTTTGGTTGTCCGCTGCTGTTGAGAATACTTGAGACTTACTTGTAGGAATTGTTGTATTACGATCGATTAACTTCGTGAATACTCCACCCATTGTTTCAATTCCAAGTGAAAGTGGTGTAACATCTAGTAATACGACATCCTTAACATCACCTGTTAACACTCCACCTTGGATAGCGGCACCAAGTGCAACAACTTCATCCGGGTTTACCCCTTTGTGTGGATCTTTTCCAGTTACTTTTTTAATTGCTTCTACTACAGCAGGAATACGTGTAGATCCTCCAACAAGAATTACCTTGTCAAGTTCACCAGGTGTAAGACCAGCATCTTTTAACGCTTGACGAGTAGGGCCCATTGTTCTTTCAACTAAATCTGATGATAACTCATCGAATTTTGCACGAGTTAATGATACCTCTAAGTGAAGTGGTCCAGCTTCACCAGCTGTAATAAACGGTAATGAAATTTGTGTGCTCGTTACACCTGAAAGATCTTTCTTCGCTTTTTCAGCTGCATCTTTTAGACGTTGTAAAGCCATTTTATCTTTTGAAAGATCAATTCCATTTTCTTTTCTAAATTGTTCTACAAGATAATCAATGATTACTTGGTCAAAATCATCTCCACCAAGACGATTATCCCCAGCTGTTGCTTTTACTTCAAATACACCATCACCTAACTCAAGAATTGAAACGTCAAAAGTTCCTCCACCTAAGTCATATACAAGGATCGTTTGATCTTCGTCTGTTTTATCAAGTCCATATGCTAATGCAGCAGCAGTAGGCTCATTGATGATACGCTCAACTTCAAGACCAGCAATTCTACCTGCATCTTTCGTCGCTTGGCGCTCAGCATCATTAAAGTAAGCAGGAACAGTAATAACTGCTTTTTCAACTTTTTCGCCTAAATATTCTTCTGCGTATGATTTTAAGTATTGAAGGATAATTGCTGATACTTCTTGTGGTGTATAATCTTTCCCTTCAATATTTTCTTTATAAGCTGTACCCATATGACGCTTGATTGAAATGATTGTATTTGGGTTCGTGATTGCTTGTCTTTTTGCAACTTCCCCAACTTGACGTTCACCATTTTTAAATGCAACAACCGATGGAGTTGTACGATTTCCCTCTGGATTTGGGATAACTTTCGCCTCTCCACCTTCCATTACTGCCACACAAGAGTTTGTTGTTCCTAAATCAATACCAATGATTTTACTCATTGTATATTACCTCCTAATCCACTTTAAAGATGTTTAGTTTTTTTCATAATTTACTACATTTACTACTTTAGTTATTGCTATATGTAGCGCTACGATTGATTGACTTTAACCATCGATGGACGAATGACTCGATCCTTTAGTTTATAGCCTTTTTGAAATTCTTCTAAGACGGCATTTGGTTCTGCATTCGCATCTTCTACCTGCATCACAGCCTGATGTAAATGAGGATCGAATGGTTTTCCAACCGCTTCAATCACTTCTACTCCTTCTTTTTGAAGAGCATCTAAAATACCTCTATACACCATTTGCATACCTTGCATAACCGATTTTGTGCTCTCTTCTGTGGCTTCTATTTTCATCGCTCTTTCAAAATTATCTAGAGCAGGTAATAAATCTGTAACTAGACTTTGAGCTCTATATTTTGCAGCAGCTTCTTGATCTAGACGCATACGGCGCTTTGAATTTTCAAAGTCAGCTTGTATTCGATAGAAACGATTTTCACTTTCTGCAAGCTTCCCTTCAAGTTCTGCTATTTTCTCATTGGCAATGGTAAGATCATCCTTTTCTTCGATGATCGCTTCTTGTTCTTCAATAGTTACTTCTTCAACTGTTTCTTGTTCATTCAAAATTTCTTCATTTACTACTTTTTCATTAGCCAATTTTTTCACCTCCCTTAAAGTTAGGATGTTCGTTACTATAGATTTATTTAGCATGATTTTAGTTTATTTAGTAGTGAGTGAAGCTTCCTTCACACACTACTAAATATGGCCACCACTACTCATTTTGATACAATTTAGTTACCACTTTTGATAAATCATCACTAATTAACTGTAGTAGGCTGACAACCCGACCATATTCCATTCTTGTCGGTCCTAAGATTGCAATTGACCCTAATTTTTCTTCTCCCATAGAATAGGTTGCTGTAATTAGACTACAATTCTCCATTGCAATATTCTGATTCTCGCGTCCAATCGTAATATTAATTCCCGATCCTGATTGTCTAAGTAGTTGGTAAAATTCACGCTTTTCCTCGATCATCGTTAAAAGTGATTTAATCTTTTGGATATCATGGAATTCCGGCTGACTTAACATATTGGTTTTCCCACCAAAATAGATTTTTTCAAGTGTACCTACATTAAATGTCCCGTTAAGTGCATGTAATAAACTATCATAATTTCGGATATGTGCACTTAACAGTGATGCAACTTCCTTATAAATCTTGTCATTTAACTCATTAAGAGGGACACCAATCAGTCGTTCATTTAAAATATTTACCATTTTTTCAATATCAGAAGGATTAATTGAACCTGGGAAATTAATGGTCCGATTTTCAACATGACCAGTATCCGTTACAATGATCGCTACAGCTGTTTCTTTATTGATTGGAATAATCTGTAGCCTTTTTACTTTGTTTTCTCTCATTGCAGGCCCAAGAACAATGGCTGTATAGTTAGTAAGATCTGATAAAATTTGTGCCGACTTTTGAACTACCTTTTCAAGCTCATAAATGCGTTCTGCGAAAATCGATTTAATCTCATGTTTGTCTTTCTTCGAAAGACGTTGTGGTGATAGTAAATGATCAACATAATAACGATAACCTTTCTCTGATGGAACTCGACCAGATGAACTGTGAGTTTTCTCAATGAAACCAAGGTCCTCAAGATCTGCCATTTCATTTCGAATCGTTGCAGAACTGAATGTTATTTCGTCTCTCTTCGACAATGTTCTGGATCCGACTGGTTGTGCAGACCTGATAAAATCATCAATAATTACTTGTAGGACTAATAGCTGACGATCTGTAAGCAATGAACATCACCTCTGTTAGCACTCAATTAATGTGAGTGCTAATTCTATAAATAAATTACCAAATCATTTTAACAATGTCAACGATTTAAATTAACCCGATAAATGCTTGAAACACTTCATTACCTAGGAACTTACCTTGCTTTGTAAGTCTTATATGATCTCTTGTTTCTTCTAATAATCCCTTATCTTTTTGCTCGTTGATTTGGTCTCCAAATACATCCATTAGTGATCTATGAAATTTATTTGTAAAATGATGTTTTGATACACCTTCCGTTTTTCTTAACCCTAGAAATAATTCTTCCTCCATTTTCTCACTTTCAGTCACTGTATGAATGTCGTTATATGGAAAACCTTTCTCTTCAATATTCATCATATATTTTTTAAGTGGACCTGCATTGACGATCCTCTTTCCATCAACATATCCATGTGCTCCTGCACCAATCCCATAATACTCTTCATTATTCCAATAGGTTAGATTATGCCTACTTTCATACCCTTTCGTTGAGAAATTACTGATTTCGTATTGATGATAACCATGTTTTTCCATAAACTCCATTAAAATTTCATACATCTTAGCTTCGTTTTCCTGACTAGGTAGCTTTAACGTCCCTTTTCGCATTAAGTTATAGAATACGGTCTTTGGTTCAATAATGAGAGAATATGCTGAAAAATGCTCAACTTCTAATGTTAATGCAGTTTCTAATGTCTCTTGAAAATCTTGGATAGTTTGCTCAGGAAGAGCATAGATTAAATCTAAGCTTATATTTTCAAACCCTACATTCCTCGCAAGTTCCACTGTTTTAAATACATCTTTTCTGCGGTGTGTACGACCAATTTTTTCTAGTAATTGATCATTAAATGTTTGGACACCAAAGCTTAAGCGATTTACCCCCGCCTCTTTTAAAAGAGTTAGTTTTTCAATCGTTAAATCACCTGGGTTTGCTTCAAATGTAAATTCACAATTGGTTGATGGCTTTAAATGACGATGAATGCTTGCTAAAAAAGTTTCAAGTTGTTTTTCATTTAATACCGTTGGAGTTCCACCACCGACAAAAATGGTAGAAAGACTTTTGAAAGGATAAGCTTCTACCGTGTTTTTCATTTCAACATCCATTGATTCTATATATTCATCAACTGGCTGTCCCTGTAAGAATACTTTATTAAAATCACAGTAATGACAAATTTGTTCACAAAATGGGATATGAAGGTATGCCGCTTGTACGATATTCCGCACCTCTTTCGTATATATAGTAAAATACCGCAGATATCTGCGGTATCTAAAGTTTGCTTAGTTATCATCCATTCGAAGGACGGCCATGAACGCTTCCTGAGGAACCTCAACTGACCCAACGGATTTCATTCGCTTTTTACCTTCTTTTTGTTTTTCTAGAAGCTTACGTTTACGTGAAATATCTCCACCATAACATTTAGCTAATACGTTTTTACGCATCGCTTTAATGGTTGAACGAGCAATAATCTTTTGGCCAATTGCCGCTTGAATTGGAACCTCAAAATGCTGCCTTGGAATAAGCTCTTTCAGTTTTTCAACAATGACCTTCCCACGATCATATGCGGAATCACGGTGAACGATAAAGGATAATGCATCCACATTTTCACCATTTAATAAAATATCCATTTTCACTAATTTAGATGGTTTATAACCAATCAGTTCATAATCAAAGGAAGCATATCCTTTTGTGTTAGATTTCAACTGATCAAAGAAGTCATATACTATTTCAGCTAATGGAATTTCATAAGCAATACTTACACGGTTTTCATCAAGGTATTGCATATCAATAAAGTTACCACGTTTCTTTTGACAAAGCTCCATAACAGACCCTACATAATCATTTGGAACCATAATGGTTGCTTTTACATAAGGCTCTTCTACTCGATCAATTTTTTGTGGATCTGGCATGTTGGATGGATTATCAACCTTTAACTCAGTTCCATCTGTCAAATGAACATGATAGATAACGCTTGGCGCTGTTGTAATTAAGTCAATATTAAATTCACGTTCAATACGTTCTTGAATGATTTCCATGTGAAGTAAACCTAAGAACCCACAACGGAATCCAAATCCTAATGCTTGTGATGTTTCTGGCTCAAACTGAAGGGCCGCATCATTCAACTCAAGCTTTTCTAAAGCTTCACGTAAGTCATTATATTTTGCAGTGTCAATCGGATATAATCCACAGAATACCATTGGATTTAAACGACGGTAACCAGGTAGTGCTTCAGTTGCAGGATTTTTTGCAGTCGTGATGGTATCACCGACACGTGTATCTCCCACATTTTTAATCGAAGCTGTTAAAAATCCAACGTCACCTACCGTTAATTCATTTAGCATTGCAGGCTTCGGAGTAAATACTCCTACCTCTGTTACCTCAAATTCCTTCCCTGTTGCCATCATTCTAACCTTATCACCGACTTTAACAGTCCCATCAACTACTCGAATATAAGCGACAACCCCACGATATGCATCGTAAAGCGAGTCGAAGATTAAGGCTTTTAGTGGTCCATCAGGGTTCCCTGTTGGCGCTGGAACTTTAGCAACCACCTGCTCTAAGATTTCCTCGATCCCAATCCCTGCTTTTGCAGAGGCTAAGACAGCTTCAGACGCATCTAAACCGATGACATCCTCTACTTCTTGTCGTACACGTTCAGGATCTGCACTTGGTAGATCAATTTTATTGATAACAGGGAGAATCTCTAACTCATTATCCAACGCTAAATATACATTTGCGAGTGTTTGAGCTTCTATCCCTTGTGCAGCATCAACAACTAGAATCGCACCTTCACAAGCAGCTAAGCTTCTTGATACTTCGTATGTGAAGTCTACGTGTCCTGGTGTATCAATTAAGTGAAAAATATAGGTTTCACCGTCTTTTGCTTTATATTGAAGCTGAACAGCGTTTAGTTTAATTGTAATCCCACGTTCACGTTCTAAATCCATGGAATCAAGTAATTGTTCCTTCATTTCACGTTGGGTTAAGGCTTTCGTTTTTTCTAAAATGCGATCTGCTAATGTAGACTTTCCATGATCTATATGAGCTATAATCGAAAAATTTCGGATTTTTGATTGTCTTATTAATCGTTCTTCATTATTCATTCGTAATCACTCCTACCATTTCGGCGAAAACATACACTGTTTTTAATTATATCAAATATTGTCGATAAGATACAATCAAAAAAAGGCCTGATTAAAAATCGGGCCGATATTGGTATTAGATTTTCTCAATCGCTTTCCCTATTCCATCGGAGACCTCTGTCAACAGTTTTTCAAAGAGGGCACTGATGGCTTCACCGAGTTTTTT